>NZ_JBEPDB010000073.1:0-1992 GCF_040300025.1 Dactylosporangium sp. NPDC000555
CGGCCGGCGGGCGCCGCGCCCCGCCGCCCTGGCGCCGTTCGTGCCGCTGGCCGAGCTGCTGCTGGCCGCGGCCACCGAGCCCGCCCGGCTGGCCCGGGACCTGCACGACTCGGTGGTGCAGACCCTCTACGGCATCAGCCTCGGCGCCGGCACCGCCGCCGAGCTGCTGTACGGCAATCCGGCCCACGCCGAGGCGTCCCTGGCCTGGATCAAGAAGACGGCCGCGGCCGGCCTGACCGACCTGCGCGGGATCATCCTGCGGCTGCGCCCGGAGACCCTGGTCGGCGCGGGCCTGGCCACCGCGCTCAAGGGCGTGTTCGAGACGCTGCACGCCGCCCCGGGCCGGGCCGGCTGGGGCCTCGAGCTCGACGCCGACCCGCCGGTCAGCCCGCAGGTGGAGGAGGCGTTGTACCGCATCGCGCTGGAGGCGCTGGGCAACGCCGCCCGGCACGCCGAGGCCTCGCAGGTGACCGTGCGGCTGGCCGGCGACGACAGCCACGTGGTGCTGGAGGTGATCGACGACGGGACCGGGTTCTCCCCCGACGAGCCGCACCCGGGCCGGCTCGGCGTGCGCTCGATGCGCGAACGGGCCGCGCTGCTCGGCGGCACGCTGGACATCCGCAGCGCGCCGGGCGCCGGCACGGTGGTCCGCGCGGCCCTCCCGACCGGGTGACCCGCGGGGGCACCGGCGCGGGCACGTCGACCGGCCCGAGGACGTGCTGCCGTGCCCGCCGACGTGCCGGACCAGAAGCTGCTGGCCCGCGACGCCACCGTGGTGGTCACCGGCCACCGTCCGACCACCGTCAGGAGCATCACGTGACCACGTCGGTCAGTTCCGTCTTCTCCGCCGTGCTCGACCCGGTCAACCGGCACGACCCGTACCCGCTGTACACCTCGCTGCGCCGCACCCCGGTCGGCGTGGAGGCCGACGGCACCTACTGCTACGGCGCGCCGCTGGCCCGCCTGGAGGCACAGCTGGCCCTGCAGGCGCTGGTCCCGGCCCTGTCCGACGCCCGGCTGCTGGAGGATCCGCCGCAGTACCGCATCAGCGCCGTCCTGCGCGGCCCGCGCCACCTCCGCGTCGACCGTCACCGCGATCAGGCCCAGCATCGTCAGTGACCGCCGACCACGACTGACGGGCCGGCGCCCCCCGCCCGTGCAGGGGCGCCACCCGACGTCAGTCCGGCCCAGCGCTGATCCGCCGCTGCCGAAGCCCCGGCACGAACCGCGCCACCGTCTCGAAGTCGGCGTCCTCGTGGAGCACGGTAAGTTTGAGCCGCATCGCCGTCGCGGCGATCACCAGATCGGCGACGGAGAGGCCGTGATAGGCACTGGGTTCCACGAGCTCGTGCCGAATGGCGGAGACGACGGGCCAGATCCCGTCCGGAACCGCCGCCCACGGATAGACCCCGAGGATCTTCTCCTCGACGGTCGGATACTCCTTCGCGTCGGCGAGCTTCATCGTCTCGGCGAGCGCTGGTTCGCAGATCGCGACGAGGCCGCGTTCGACGGCGTCGTCCCAGGCCTGGGCCGCCTGATCGCGTTGGATTCGAACGAGTGCGCTGGTGTCGGCCAGATACCTCACTCGTCGCCCTCGTCGTAGGCCGCGTAGTCGAAGGCTCCGTCGGCGGACATCTTCCGCAGTTCCTTGAGCGCCTCACGCCGCTCGAAGCGCTTGTGCTGCACCAGCACGTTGAGCGCGCTGTTGATGGCCTCGTTCGGCGCGGCGACGCCGAGGTGGCGCTGGGCCTCGCGCAGCAGGTCCCGGTCGATCTGAGGTTCGGCCGCCGAGCGAACGGCTGTTTCGGTCATGAGCATGTCACCTCCGTCCATCAACCTAGTGGCCACATGGGTATATGTCCAATCCGGCCGGTTCAGTTTCAGGATACGGAGGCGAAAGCAAGTGGCACCCCGCCCGCCGGAGCGGGGGGGCGCCACCGAGAACGTGCGTGGGTCAGGCCTCGACCAGGGCCATGACCTCGTCCGAGACGT
>NZ_JBEPDB010000073.1:2088-48322 GCF_040300025.1 Dactylosporangium sp. NPDC000555
ACGTCGAAGTTGGCGTACACGTTCTGGACGTCGTCGCAGTCCTCCAGGGCGTCGATGACCTTGAAGACCTTGCGGGCGCCCTCCTCGTCCAGCGGTACCGTGACGCTGGGGACGAGCACAGCCGCCCCTTTCCTACAACCGTTGCGGCTACGATGAACAACTGCGCCTCTCGGCAATATCGTAATCCCCGTCGCCCAACGGAGGAATCCCGATGATCCACGAATTCTCGCAGGCGCTCCAGAGCACGCTCCTTCCGGAGTTCACGCGATATCGTGATCGACTGTCGACATTGCGTGTCTCGGAGAAGGAAGACAAAACGCTGCTCACCGAGGCAGACCTGCGCATCGAGGCACTCATTATCGACGCTATCCGGTCATTTGACCCGAATCCGTGGATCATCGCCGAAGAGTCGGGCAACACCGACGCCACCCGGACGGAGGCCACCGGCGCGGCGAACCGCGCCTGGATCGTCGACCCGATCGACGGTACCGCCGAGTTCGTTCGACCTGACCGACGCGAGTTCTGTGCCGTCGTCTGCCTCATCGAGGGAGGGGAGCCTACCGGTGCTTTCGTCCTGGCGCCCGAGCTGGGCTACGACCGGACCGCGCTCTCGATCGTGACCGACGCCACCAATCGGAAGATCACCGTGAACGGCAAGCCGGCGTCGGCCGCGCAGGCAGCGGACGGCCGGCGTCACGCCTCCGTGACACGGAGCTCGGGATCGCAGCCGCGCGCCTATGAAGCGGCAATGAGAGCTGCCGGTTTCACGCTGAAGACGAGCACCACTTCGCAGACCATCGACATGGTTCGGACCGCGATCGACCTCTCGCATGTGTCTGACCTGCGGTTGCCCAGCTTCGAGCTGTTCGCGCGGAAACGTCAGAAGCTCTGGGACGGAGCCGCCGGCCTGTGCCTGGGGGCGGCCTTCGGCCTCACACGGGTGGACCTCGACGGCAACCCGCGGACGCCATTCGACGCGGATCTGCTCCACGCGGTCGAACCAACACTCGATTCGACCGTCATGGGGCCGCCGGAGGTAGTCCGATGGTTCCTGGACATCCAGTGACGGCTCCCCGGGCCACGACGGTGCTGATCGATGTCACCACGATCATCGGCGCCGAAGAGTTCATTCTTGCCCAGAACCGTGGCGCCAAGCCGCTGGATCCGTTCGCCCGTCAATGCTTCGTGGAACTGATACAGAGCATCGTCTTCATGTCGAAGGTGGTGGTACCGCATCCCACCCTCGCCGATCCGCGCGAGGTCGACTTCGGCGAGCGCCCGCGGCTTCTTCGCAGCCTCATGTCCGCCGGACTGATCGAGCCGCTCCACCTGAATCCAGCCCAATGGGACGAAGCGCTGGCAATAGAGCAGAGCGCGCTTGCCAGGCTGCAAAGTGGCACCGGCACTCGCAGTGTCATCGCCTTCATCGAGCAGACACTGAAGGTCGACGACCAACTGCGGAGCAGACCTCGCAACGATCTGTCCCATCGCATCCGGGGCTGGGCCGACTTCCAGGCCGGACACGTCAGAATCCCAGGACATCACCAGGATCGCATCAACACTTCTGACGGTATCGAAGAGGATGGGTTCGGCCACTGGGCACGACATGCCGGTGCGTTTCTCGGTGGCGTGATCGAGAGCGTGGCGCCGCGAGATGAGGCCAAGTACGTCATGGCCACGCTGGCTCGCGGGTTGAAATACCGATCGAGGGCCGACGGGGCCCAAGTGATCTACCAGTCCCATCCACTTCGACGTGACTTTCTCATCACGTTCGACCTGCAGAGCCGGGGCGCCAGCGACGAGTTCGTCTTCGAGACCATCCAGCTGATCCGCGGCATCAAGACGTCACTCAGCGCCGCCGCCGGGGACGAACACAGTCGCCGCGCAGAACTCCTGGAACTGGAGCTTCCACTGCTGGGCGGGCGGCTCTGGCACCCGGACGAGGCTGGGCACAGCCTGGGCGAAGACGCGTGGATCGGTCTCGTGACGGCCCGTATTCAGCAATATCGCGAACACAGCACCGAGCTTCGACGGGCGATCGAGCGATGCGTCACCGACGAGGATTACCTGCGGATCGCTCGGGACATCGACGGAGTCCGGCGGCAGCTCCTTGAACGGCTCGGGCTGCGTCAAGTGACCTTGTCGCCCGTCGAGCGCGAACTGGTCGCCGGCGTGGCATCGGTCGCGGAGTCCGTCCCGGGTGTACCGAAGGTCGGTGGGATGTGGCTCGGACTGCGCTCGGCCGGTAAGCAGCTCAAGGCCACCGGGAGCCCCGTGCAGCGCTTTCTCTATCGCGAGTTTCTGCTCGCCTGGCGGCGGACCGCCATGTGAACCGTCCACCAGCTACTGATCAAACGCCAAAGGGGCGCCCACACCATCGTGGGCGCCCCTTGGCGAAGCATGGTGCTCAGGCCTCGACCAGGGCCATGACCTCGTCCGAGACGTCGAAGTTGGCGTACACGTTCTGGACGTCGTCGCAGTCCTCCAGGGCGTCGATGACCTTGAAGACCTTGCGGGCGCCCTCCTCGTCCAGCGGTACGGTGACGCTGGGGACGAACGAGGACTCCGCGGACTCGTAGTCGATGCCGGCGTCCTGCAGGGCGGTGCGCACCGGGACCAGGTCCGACGCCTCGGAGATGATCTCGAAGGACTCGCCCAGGTCGTTGACCTCCTCGGCGCCCGCGTCGAGCACGGCCAGGAGCAGGTCGTCCTCGGTGAGCTCGCCGGCCTTCGGGACGATGATGACACCCTTTCGGGTGAACATGTACGACACGCTGCCCGCGTCGGCCAGGGAGCCGCCGTTGCGGGTCAGTGCCACCCGCACCTCCGTCGAGGCCCGGTTGCGGTTGTCCGTCAGGCACTCGATGAGGATGGCGACGCCGTTCGGGCCATACCCCTCATACATCGCGGTCTGCCAGTCGGCGCCGCCCCCGATGAGGCCGGAGCCGCGCTTGACCGCGTTGTTGATGTTGTCGTTGGGGACCGAGTTCTTCTTCGCCTTCTGGATGGCGTCGAAGAGGGTCGGGTTGCCGGCCGGGTCACCGCCGCCCGTGCGGGCGGCCACCTCGACGTTCTTGATCAGGCGGGCGAAGAGCTTCCCACGCTTGGCATCGATGACCGCCTTCTTGTGCTTGGTGGTCGCCCATTTGGAGTGCCCCGACATGCCTAACCCTCCGTCGTGTTACCCGCCTCGCGAGCCATCTCCACGAAATACCGATGGACGCGTAGGTCGCCGGTGAGCTCGGGGTGGAACGCCGTCGCGAGCAGGTGCTGCTGCCGAACCGCGACAATCCTACCGGCGGCCTGACCATCCCTCACACGCCCCAGTACCTCTACCGAGTCCCCCACCGACTCGACCCACGGGGCCCGGATGAAGACCGCCCGGAACGGACCACCCTCGATGTCCGAAATGTCAACGGACCCCTCGAACGAGTCGACCTGGCGGCCGAACGCGTTGCGGCGGACGGTCATGTCGATGCCGCCGAAGGGCACCTGGTCGGGGCGGCCGTCGAGGATCGTCGACGCCAGCATGATCATCCCGGCGCACGAGCCGTAGACCGGCATGCCGGCGCCGATCCGCTTGCGGATCGGCTCCAGCAGCCCGAACTCGACCGCCAGCTTGCTCATCGTGGTGGACTCCCCGCCGGGGATGATCAGTGCGTCGACGGAGTCGAGCTCGTCGACGCGCCGCACCGGGCGGCCGATCGCGTCCAGCGACGCGACCGCGTGCAGGTGTTCGCGGGTATCGCCCTGCAGGGCGAGCACACCGATGATCACGGAGGCGGTCACCAGCCCCGCTCGGCGAGGCGGTGCGGCTGCGGGATGTCGTCGACGTTGATGCCGACCATGGCCTCACCCAGGCCGCGGGAGACCTTGGCGATGACGTCCGGGTCGTCGTGGAACGTGGTGGCCTTGACGATCGCGGCGGCGCGCTGCTGAGGGTTGCCCGACTTGAAGATGCCGGAGCCGACGAAGACGCCCTCGGCGCCGAGCTGCATCATCATCGCCGCGTCGGCGGGGGTGGCGATGCCGCCGGCGGTGAACACCACGACGGGCAGCTTGCCGGTCTCGGCGACCTCCTTGACCAGCTCATACGGCGCCTGCAGCTCCTTGGCCGCGACGAAGAGCTCGTCCTCGGGCAGCGACGTCAGCCGGCGGACCTCCGCGCGGATCTTGCGCATGTGGGTGGTGGCGTTGGAGACGTCGCCGGTGCCGGCCTCACCCTTGGAGCGGATCATGGCGGCGCCCTCGTTGATGCGGCGCAGCGCCTCGCCGAGGTTGGTGGCGCCGCAGACGAACGGCACCGTGAACGCCCACTTGTCGATGTGGTTGGCGTAGTCGGCCGGGGTGAGCACCTCGGACTCGTCGATGTAGTCGACGCCCAGCGCCTGCAGCACCTGGGCCTCGACGAAGTGCCCGATGCGGGCCTTCGCCATCACCGGGATCGAGACGGCGCTGATGATCCCGTCGATCATGTCCGGGTCGCTCATGCGGGACACGCCGCCCTGGGCGCGGATGTCGGCGGGGACCCGCTCGAGCGCCATGACCGCGACGGCGCCGGCGTCCTCCGCGATCTTGGCCTGCTCGGGGGTGACGACGTCCATGATGACGCCGCCCTTGAGCATCTCGGCCATGCCGCGCTTCACGCGGGCGGTGCCGGTGACGGGCGAGGTGGGTGAGGACACGACGACGCACTCCTAACAGGGAAAGCCGGGATTCACCCGTAAGTTTACGCCCGGACCACCCTGCGGCCCCACGGCCAATGACAACCCGGCGGCCCACAACTCACGACAGCGATGGGTCGTCGACGTCGAAGTAGGCAGGAACGGGGTGTTTTCTGGCCAGCCGGAACAGCCGCACCAGGGCCCGGCGGCGCACGGCCAGGGCGTCGCGGACCACGTCGTTGTGCACCTGGCGGGCCAGCGCCACCCGGCGGCTGATCTGGACCAGCGAGTCCACCACGTCGGACGGCGGCGCTCCGAGCCCGCCGCGCAGGTGCCGGGTGAGATCGTTCTCGGCCACCTCGCGATCGTCCGGCTGAGCGTCCAGGGCGATCTTCGCGGCGTACATGAGCGTCGGCAGCTGGGCGGCCTCAGCGAGGGCCACCCCGGCGACGGCGCGGCGCACCAGGTGGGCATCGAGCGTGGCGTACGCGGCGGCGGCCCGCGCGTGCAGCCGGTCGACCCGGGCCGCGAGCCACGTCAGGTAGGTGGCCACCACGACGACCGCGGCCACCACGGCGATCACCCACCACATGCGGCGCAGCCTACGGGACCGACTCCTGCACAGTCGCTCCGGCAACCTCGACGGCGGTGGAGTAGACCTCGAGCACCCGCTCGGCGACGACCGGCCAGTCGTAGGCGGCCACCACCTGGGCGCCCCGGGCGGCGAGAGCGGCCCGCCGGGCGGGGTCGTCCAGCAGGCCGGCGGCGGTGCGGGCCAGGGCCTGCGCGTCGCCGACCGGGAACAGCGCGCCGGCCGCGCCGCCGTCGAGCACCCGCCGGAACGCGTCCAGCTCGCTGGCCAGCACGGCGGTCCCGGCCGCCATCGCCTCGGTGAGGATCATGCCGAACGACTCGCCGCCGGTGTTCGGCGCGACGTACAGGTCGACGCTACGCAGCATCCGCGCCTTGTCCTCCTCGGAGACCTTGCCGAGGAACACGATCCGCTCGCGCAGGTCCGCGGGGACGTCCTGCAGGGCCTCGTCGGGGTCGCCGGGCCCGGCCACCAGCAGGCGCAGGCCGGGCCGCTGCGGCGCGAGGGTGGCGAAGGCCGACATGAGGTACCGAAACCCCTTGCGCGGCTCGGTGAAGCGCCCGATGAACCCGAGCGCCCCGCCCTCGCCCGGCCAGCCGTCGAGCGGCACGGCGCCGCGGTACTTCGACACCTGCACCCCGTTGGGGATCTCCCACGCGCTGCCGCCCAGGTGCTCGACCTGGACCTTGCGCGCCAGCTCGCTGACCGCGATCCGCCCGGTGATCTTCTCCAGCACCAGCTGCAGCACGCCCTGCGCAGCGGCGAGGGCGCGCGAGCGGGTCATCGCGGTGTGGAAGGTGGCCACGACCGGGCCACGGGCCGAGAGCACCGCGAGCATCGACAGGCTCGGGATGAGCGGCTCGTGCACGTGCAGCACGTCGAAGCGGCCGGCGGACAGCCAGCGCCGCACCCGGGTGGCGGAGATCAGCCCGAACGACACGCGGGCGACCGAGCCGTTGTACGGCACGGGCACGGTCCGGCCCGCGGGCACGACATAGGGCAGCGTGATGCCCTCCTCGTCGCCGGGCGCCAGCACGCTGACATGGTGGCCGAGCGCGATGAGCGTCTCGGCGAGGTCGCGGACGTGGTTCTGCACGCCGCCGGGCACGTCGAAGGAGTACGGGCAGACGATCCCGATACGCAACGGCCCTCCCTAGCCCACGGTGCTGACGGCCGGCTCGTCGAGCCAGAACCGCTGGAGCATGTGCCAGTCTTCCGGGTGCCGCGCGATGCCCTCGGCGAACCGGTCGGCGACACGCTGCGTAACAATCTTGACGCGGACGTCGAGGGATCCCTCGTCCGGACCCGGCATCGGGACCGGCCCGGCCAGGTGGCCGGCGGCCGCATCCGCATCGAACCACATGTTCGCCACGTACAGCGGTGCTCCGGTGCGCAGGGCCAGCAGCGCCGGGCCGGCCGGCATCCGGGTCCGGCCGCCGAAGAACTCGACGTCCACGCCGCGCGGGGTGAGATCCCGATCGGCGAGCAGCGGCACCACGGCCCCGCCCTTGACCCGCTCCTCCAGCACGTCGAACGTCGGGCGGTCGCCGCCGGTGAGCGGCAGGATCTCCATGCCCAGCGAGCGGCGGAAGGCCAGGAACCTGAGGTACACGCTCTCGGGCTTGAGCCGCTCCGCGACGGTGGTGATCGGCCAGCCGTTGGCGGCGACCCAGGCCCCGGCGGCGTCCCAGTTCCCGGCGTGCGGCAGTGCGACGACGGAGCCGACGCCGGCCGCGACGTGCTGCCCGAGCAGCTCGCCGCGCTCCAGCCGGAACCCGGCCAGGATCTGCTCCTTGGAGCGGCCGGGAAGCTGGAACGCCTCGAGGTAGTAGCGGGCGTAGGAGCGCAGGGCCCGGTGCAGCAGGTCCGTGAACTGCTCCTCGGGCATCTGGTCGCCGGCCACCCGGCGCAGGTTCCGGGCGAGGGTGGCGGTGCCCTTCCCCGGTTTTCCGCGGCGGTACCCCCGGATGCCGTGCGCCGCCGCGGCCGCGAACGCCGGCCAGACCATGCCCCGGGGCAGCCTGGGCAGGAGATCGAACGCCGCGCCGTAGCCGAGCTCGACGAGGCGGCTCACCGGGCGTCGGACTTCGCTGCGGACGGTGCCCCGTCCGGCCCGGGGTCCGCCGCGCGGGCCTGGCGGTACACGACCGCGAGCCGCTGGCCGATCGTGACGATCGAGAGCGCGGCGAGCAGCCACATGACGATCTCCAGGCCGTAGGGCACGCCGAAGCCCCACAGCAGGCCGCCGACGCCGATGCCGACGAGCCGCTCCGGCCGCTCGATCAGCCCGACGTTCGCGGTGAAGCCGAGCCCCTCGGCGCGGGCCTTCACGTAGGAGACGACCTGCCCGGTGATCAGGCACAGCAGCGCGGCCGCGGCCGGGCGCAGCTCGTGGATGCTCGCGTAGTACCAGGCCACGGCGCCGAAGATCGCGCCGTCGGCGACCCGGTCCATCGAGGAGTCCAGCAGCGCGCCGAACTTGTTGGTGATGCCGCGCTGGCGGGCCATCGAGCCGTCGACGAGGTCCGTGAAGCAGCTCAGGGTGATGATGATGAGCGCGATGATGAGATGGCCGCGGGTGGCGAAGCCGAGCGCGCCGACGAGCACACCCACGGTGCCCGCGACCGTGACCGCGTTCGGGGTGACCCCGGCGCGCAGCAGCGCGGCGGCGACGGGGTCGAGCACGCGCGCCACTGCGGCACGGCTGACTACGCTGAAGATCTTCGCCATGGCGCTCTCACGATAACGGGGGCAGAGCTTGCCGGATACCGGCACGTGGGACTGCTCACGATGCTTGAGTAAACCTGGAGTCGGGAGGAGCGCCGGCGGTCTTGTGTCGGTGATGTTTCGGGTGTGGGATCGGTGAACAGGTCGTGACTGTGAGGCTACTCACACGTATCGCAAGACTTTCGGGAGGCGCGTGATGGCGCAGAAGGTCCAGGAGAAGGGTTTCACCGGCACCGCACCGGTGGTTGATGACCCCGGCCAGGTACGCAACGTGGTCGTCGTCGGCCACTCCGGCTCGGGCAAGACGACGCTGGTCGAGGCGCTGCTGGCAGCGACCGGGACGATCTCGCGGGCCGGCTCGGTGACCGAGGGCACCACGGTCACCGACCACGATCCGGCGGCGGTGAAACAGCAGCGTTCCGTCACACTGTCGTGCGCGCCGCTGCTGCACGACGGTGTGAAGGTCAACCTGCTCGACACGCCGGGCTACGCGGACTTCGTCGGGGAGCTGCGGGCCGGGCTGCGCGCCGCCGACGCGGCCCTGTTCGTCGTCTCGGCGGTCGACGGCATGGACGCGGCGACCGGCGCGCTGTGGGAGGAGTGTGCCCACGTCGGGATGCCCCGGGCGGTGGCGATCACCCGGCTGGACCATCATCGGGCCGACTTCGACGAGACCCTGCAGACCTGCCAGGAGGTCTTCGGCGACAACGTGATGCCGCTGTACCTGCCGATGCTGGGCGACGACGGCTCGAGCGTCGAGGGCCTCATCGGGCTGATCACCCAGCAGGTCTTCGACTACTCGGCCGGCTTCCCGCCGCAGGTGCGCGACCCCGACCCGGAGCACCTGCCCGCGATCGAGGAGTCCCGCAACATCCTCCTGGAGGGAATCATCGCCGAGAGCGAGGACGAGACGCTCATGGAGCGCTACCTCGGCGGCGAGGTCATCGAGACGCGGGTGATCGTCGACGACCTGGAGAAGGCCGTCGCCCGCGGCACGTTCTACCCGGTCGTTCCGGTCTGCTCCGAGACCCGGGTCGGGCTCGACGCGCTCGTCGATGTGCTGGTCAACGGCTTCCCGTCGCCGCTGGAGCACGAGGTGCCGCCGGTGACCGACGTCGAGGGCGAGCCGCACGCCCCGCTGCGCTGCGACCCGCGGGGCCCGCTGGTCGCCGAGGTCGTCAAGACCACGATCGACCCGTACGTCGGGCGCGTCTCCCTGGTCCGCGTCTTCTCCGGCACGCTGCGCCCGGAGCAGCCAGTACACATCTCCGGCCACGGCATGGGCGAGCGGGGCCACCCCGACCACGACGCCGACGAGCGGTTCGGGCACCTGTTCTCGCCGCTGGGCGCCAACCTGCGCGAGGTGCCGCACGCCGTCGCCGGCGACCTGGTGGCGGTCACGAAGTCGGGCTCCGCCGAGACCGGCGACACGATCTCCGGCAAGGACGAGCCGCTGCTGATGGCCCCCTGGGAGATGCCGGAGCCGCTGCTGCCGATTGCGGTCGTGGCCCACACCCGCTCCGACGAGGACGCCCTCGCCAAGAACCTGGGCCGGCTGGTGGCCGGCGACCCGACGCTGCGGCTGGAGCGCAACGCCGAGACGCACCAGCTGGTGCTGTGGTGCATGGGCGAGGCGCACGCCGACGTGGTCCTCGACCGCCTGCGCGGCGGCGGCGCGGAGATCGACACCGAGCCGGTGCGGGTGGCACTGCGCGAGACGTTCGGCGCGCCGAGCCAGGGCCACGGCCGGCACGTGAAGCAGTCCGGCGGCCACGGCCAGTACGCGGTCTGCGACATCAAGGTCGAGCCGCTTCCCCGCGGCACCGGCTTCGAGTTCGTCGACAAGATCGTCGGCGGTGTGGTGCCGCACAACTACATACCGTCGGTCGAGAAGGGCGTGCGCACCCAGATGGAGCGCGGCATGGTCGCCGGCTACCCGGTCGTCGACGTGCGGGTCACCCTCTTCGACGGCAAGGCGCACTCGGTCGACTCCTCCGACGCGGCGTTCCAGACCGCCGGCGCCCTGGCCCTGCGCGAGGCGGCCGAGCAGGGCCAGACGACGCTGCTGGAGCCGATCGACGAGGTGACGATCCGCGTACCGGACGAGTTCGTCGGCACCGTGATGAGCGACCTGTCCGGCCGCCGCGGCCGGGTGCTCGGCAACGAGCCCGACCCGGCGGGCCACGAGCGCACCCTGGTGCGCGCCGAGGTCCCGGCGACCGAGCTCATCCGCTACACCGTCGAGCTGCGCGCGATGACCTCGGGCTCGGGGACGTTCAGCCGCGCCTTCGTCCGCCACGACCCGATGCCGGCCCACCTGGCGGAGGCGGTGAAGAAGGAGCACGCGGGGGCGCGCAGTTCCTAGCCTGGCGCTCGCTTCGCTCCGCCCCGGCCCCTCAGGGCTCTTTCCGATGCGCGGGGTTCTCCGTTATCACGGAGTGAACGTGCTGCTTTTTGTGCATGTTCACTCCGTGATCATGGCAACCATGATGGCTGCCGGAGCTGGGCGCGCTGCTGGCGGCTGGTGTCGTTGTTTCCGTCTAACGGTGGTGCCGGGTGGGATCGCCGTTAGGGTGGGGGCGTGATCTTCGGGCGGTCGAAGCGCAAGGCCGGGGACGGTGGCGCGATCGTGGACTTCTGGGCCTGGTGGCCGACCGTCCGGCCGGCCGTCGAGGCGGCGATCTCCTCCGGGGACTGGGGGCGGCTCACCCCGCAGTTCAGCCGGCGGATCGAGGCGATCCACCCCGCCCTGCAGTGGGAGTTCTCCAGTGGTACGACGGCCAGGCACGCGCTGGTCGTGTCCGCCGCCGGCGACGCGCAGCTGCGGCCGGTCGCCGCCCGTTGGGGTGCCCTCGCGCCGGCCGCGGACGCGACGTGGGAGTACCACACCGCCCGGCAGCCCAGCCCGGAGATCTTCCAGGCGACGATCGAGCTGGGCCAGGGTGTCAAGCTCGACCTGGCGCGCATGCGGTTCACCTTCTCCCGCGACGGCGAGGCGCCCGAGATCGACGTCGTGGCCCATCACCCCGGCTTCCACGTGCTGGAGGAGCAGGCGCGCGGCCAGGTGACGTTCCTGACCCTGGACTGGTTGCTCGGCGAGGACGGCGTCGAGGAGTGGATCGGCGCGATCTCCTGGGAGACGGACGAGCCGCCGGGCGCGGCGGACCCGGCCGAGCTCGCCGCGGCGGTGGAGGCACTGCGGGAGGAGTACAGCACGCCGCAGTGGGTCCTGATGAGCGCCGACCTGCCCGACGGCAACCCGGTGATCGCCACGGCGCAGCGGCCCCTGCGACCGGTGCGCTGGCCGCGCTTCGACACGCACGTGGCGATCACACTGCCGTACCGGCACCGCGACGCCGTCGGGCTGCCCGAAACGGAGTCGCTGACGGCACTGCGCGAGTTCGAGGACACCGCCCTGAGCACCGCGGCCGGCACCGACGGCGTGCTGCTGGCCCACGAGACCAGCCGCGGCACGCGCACGCTGCACTACTACGTCGACGCCGACTCCCCCGCCGCCGACGACCTCGCCGAGGCCGCCGGCTGGTGGCAGGACGGCCGCGTCCGCGTGGAGCGGCACTTCGACCCGTCGTTCGAGCGGATCATGCGGTTCCGGTGACCGCCACCATCACCCGGCGTCGCCCGAACGGCCACGCGCCGCCGTCTCGCCCGGGCGCCGCGACAGCCTCAGACTGAGGCGCCGCGACAGCCTCAGGCTGAAGGGCCTCGCCCCGCTGCTAACCGGTCGCCAGGCCCAGCCCCAGGGTGGCCGCGGCCAGTGCCAGGAACGCGCCGGGGAAGGCGATGTTGTGGTACACCCCGGCCAGCGCGTGCTTGGCCAGCGCGCCCATGAAGAAGAGCACGAGGCCCGCGGCGGCGGCGAGGCCGATCAGCGGCAGCCCGGCCAGGCCGAGCACGAGCCCGGCCGCACCGGCGGCCTTCAGCGCGCCGAGGCCGGGCACCCACGAGCGGGGCAAGCCCACCTCGGCGGAATTGGCCAGCACGAACCGGGCGCCGGCGAGGTCGGCGACGGCCATGCCGGCGTTGGCGAGCACGGTCGTCAACGCCACGACGACGTAAAGGGTCTGTAGGCTCATCGGACGGTCTCCTGTTCCGCAGTGGCACACGGGCATCGGCTTGGTCGCCCCCCATGACGTCCGGAAAGTGCGAAAGGTGACCCTGTGAAAGGAAAAGAGCTGGAGGTGCGGTTCGCGCACGACCGGCCGCATTTGCGCGCGGTCGCGTACCGGCTGCTCGGCTCCCTTGACGACGCCGACGACGCGCTGCAGCAGGCGTGGCTGAAGGCGGCCCGGGCCGACCTGAGCGACGTGCACAATCTCACCGGCTGGCTCACCACCGTGACCGCGCGCGAGTGCCTCGATCTGCTGCGCGCACGCCGCCGCCGGGCCGAGGTGGCACTGCCCGCGGAGCCCCCGGCCGCGCCGTCCCCCGACGAGGCGGTGCTGGCCGAGCGGGTCGGGCTGGCGCTGCTGGTCGTCCTCGACCGGCTCTCCCCGGACCAGCGGGTCGCGTTCGTCCTGCACGACCTGTTCTCCGTGCCGTTCGGGGACATCGCACGGGTACTGCGGAAATCCCCGGACGCGGCGAAGAAGCTGGCGAGCCGGGCGCGCGAGCGCGTCAACGGCGGCGACCCGGCGGCCGTGCGGGCCGACGCGGCGACCTGGCGGCTCGCCGAGGCGTTCCTGGCCGCCTCCCGGTCCGGCGACATTCCCGCGCTGCTGGAGTTGCTCGCACCGGAAGTGGTGCGCCGGGCCGACCCGGCGCTGCTGCCGCCCGGCGTGCCGGCGCTGGTCCACGGCGCCCGGGCGGTGGCCGAGGAGACCCGCGCCTTCGCCGCCCGCACCCGGGCCGCGCAGGTGGCGCTGGTCGACGGCGCGCCCGGCCTGGTCGTGGCGCCCGGCGGGCGGCTGCTGGCAGTGCTGCGGCTCACCGTCGAGGGCGGGCGGATCACGGCCGTCGATGTGGTGGCGGGGCGGCGGGTGCCGATCGCGGTCGACAGGATGCGGCCATGATCAGGCAACGGGCCGCCAGGTGGCTGACCGAGGCGTTCGCGCCGGCGGTGCTCGTGTCGGTACTGCTGGTGCTGCTCGGGGTGCACAGCGAGCCGGGGTTGGCCCGCGGCCTGGCGCTCGGCGCGGTGGCCGCGCTGTTCGAGAGCGTCCTGCCGTTCCTCTACATCCTGCGCGGAGTGCGCACCGGCAGGCTCACCGACCACCACATCGGCGACCGGCGGCAGCGGCTGGTCCCGCTGCTGGTCGCGATGGGCTCGGTGCTGGCCGGGTTCGCGGTGCTGCTGCTCGCCGGCGCGCACCGGGCGCTGGTGGCCGCGGTGGTGGCCGGCGGGGTCGGGCTGGTCGTCGCGGCGGCGGTCAACCACTGGTGGAAGATGTCGGTCCACGCGGCGGTCGCGGCGGGTTCGGTGGTCATCCTCGCGCTGGTGTACGGCTGGCCGCTGCTCACCGTCGTGCCGCTGGTCGGCGCCATCGGGTGGTCCCGGGTCGAGCTCAAGGACCACACGTGGCCGCAGGTCGTGGTCGGCACCGCCGTGGGCGCTCTGGTGGCCGGTGGGGTGTTCTCCGCGCTGCGCTGAGCGGGTGGATAGCATCGGGGTGAAAACGACCTACCGACCCCTGGGAGCAGCCCGTGTCCGCAGCGCGCTCGAATTCCGAAGCCCCACCGCGCATCGTGGTCACGGCGGGCACGACGGCGGCGGCCGCGGTCGCCGCGGCGGGGCTGCCGGCCAGCGGCCCCAAGGCGATCGTCGTGGTCCGCGACGGCGAGGGCCGGCTGCGCGACCTCAACTGGGCGCCGGAGGCCGACGCCGAGGTCGAGGCCGTCGACATGTCCAGCCCCGACGGGCTCAACGTGCTGCGCCACTCGACCGCGCACGTGCTCGCCCAGGCGGTGCAGGACGTCTTCCCCGAGGCGAAGCTGGGCATCGGCCCGCCGATCGAGAACGGCTTCTACTACGACTTCAAGGTCGACAAGCCGTTCCACCCGGAGGACCTCAGCAAGCTCGAGAAGCGCATGCAGGAGATCATCAAGTCGGGCCAGCGGTTCCGCCGCCGCCGCTTCGACTCGGTGGAGCAGGCGAAGGCGGAGCTGACCGACGAGCCGTTCAAGCTCGAGCTCGTCGACGTGAAGTCCGACGGTAGTGCCGGCGGTGGCCAGGCGCTGGACACGTCCGAGGTGATGGAGGTCGGCGGCGGCGAGCTGACGATCTACGACAACCTCGACGCGCAGTCGGACAAGGTCTGCTGGTCCGACCTGTGCCGCGGCCCGCACCTGCCCAGCACCCGGCTGATCCAGGCGTTCAAGCTGACCCGCAGCGCCGCCGCCTACTGGCGCGGCTCGGAGAAGAACCCGCAGCTGCAGCGCATCTACGGCACGGCGTGGCCGACCCGGGACGCGCTGAAGGAATACCAGCGGCTGCTGGAGGAGGCGGCCCGGCGCGACCACCGCAAGCTCGGCGCCGACCTGGATCTGTTCAGCTTCCCTGACGAGCTCGGCTCCGGCCTCGCGGTGTTCCACCCCAAGGGCGGGATCATCCGCCGCGAGATGGAGCAGTACTCCCGGCAGCGCCACCAGCAGTCGGGTTACGAGTTCGTCAACACGCCGCACATCACCAAGGCCAACCTGTTCCAGACCTCGGGCCACCTGCCGTACTACGCCGACACGATGTTCCCGCCGATGGAGCTCGAGGGCGCGGAGTACTACCTCAAGGCCATGAACTGCCCGATGCACAACCTGATCTTCCGGGCGCGCGGCCGCTCCTACCGCGAGCTGCCGCTGCGGCTCTTCGAGTTCGGCACGGTGTACCGCTACGAGAAGTCGGGCGTGGTGCACGGCCTGACCCGCGTGCGCGGCATGACGCAGGACGACTCGCACATCTACTGCACCAAGGAGCAGATGCCCGGCGAGCTGCGCTCCCTGCTGCAGTTCGTGCTCGACCTGCTGCGCGACTACGGCCTCGACGACTTCTACCTCGAGCTGTCCACCCGCGACGACTCGCCGAAGTTCATCGGCGACGACGCCGACTGGGAGGAGGCGACCGAGGCGCTGCGCTCCGCCGCCGAGGCCTCCGGCCTGGAGCTCGTTCCCGACCCGGGCGGCGCCGCCTTCTACGGCCCGAAGATCTCCGTGCAGGCCAAGGACGCGATCGGCCGCACCTGGCAGATGTCGACCATTCAGGTGGACTTCAACCAGCCCAAGCGGTTCGGGCTGGAGTACCAGGCCTCCGACGGCTCCCGCCAGCAGCCCGTGATGATCCACCGGGCGCTGTTCGGCTCGATCGAGCGCTTCTTCGGCGTGTTGACCGAGCACTACGCGGGCGCCTTCCCGGCCTGGCTGGCCCCGGTCCAGGTCGTCGGCATCCCGATCCGCGCCGACCACACCGACTACCTGTTCGACTTCGCCGACCGCCTGCGCAAGGAGGGCATCCGGGTCGAGGTCGACCACTCCGACGAGCGCATGCAGAAGAAGATCCGCAACGCGCAGCAGCAGAAGATCCCGTTCATGGCGATCGCCGGTGACGACGACGTCACGGCGGGGACGGTCAGCTTCCGCTACCGCGACGGCTCGCAGCGCAACGGCGTCCCGCTCGACGAGGCGGTGGCGCACGTCGTGTCGGTGGTCCGGTCCCGCACCAACGCCGGCCCGTCGGCCCCCGCCGCGGACGTGTCCCCGGACGGTTCGCCGGCCGCCGCCGACACGGCCTCGCTCGGGTCGCCGGCGTGACGAACCCCGGCGAACCCGACGAACTGGAGCGGTTGTGGACGCCCCACCGCATGGCGTACATCAGGGGTGAGGACCGCGCCGACGACCACGACCAGCCGACCGGGTGCCCGTTCTGCCGGGCACCCGGCCTGCCGGAGGACGAGAGTCTCGTGGTGGCGCGGGGCTCGGTGGTCTACGCGATCCTGAACCTGTACCCGTACAACCCCGGCCACCTGATGGTCGTCCCGTATCGGCACATCGCCGACTACACCGACCTGACCGGCCCGGAGACGGCCGAGGTGGCGTCGTTCACGCAGACGGCGATGCGGGTGATCCGCAAGGTCAGCGGCGCGCACGGGTTCAACCTGGGCATGAACCAGGGCGCGGTGGCCGGGGCCGGGATCGCGGCGCACCTGCACCAGCACATCGTCCCGAGGTGGGGCGGCGACACCAACTTCATGCCGGTGGTGGGCCGCACGAAGGTGCTGCCGCAGCTGCTCACCGACACGCGCAAGCTCCTGGCCGAGGTCTGGCCGTCGACCTGAGGGCACGCCGTCCTGCGCTGCGGCCCGCACCGGCATAGGTTTCACCGGCGGATCAGGGGCCCGGACCTCCTCCTCGGCGGTCCGGACCCCTGGCCTCCCGCGCGGGCCAGTGCGACGATCAGTGCTTCCAGAACTCGCCGCGCGACGGCTTCGATGCGGCGCTCGCGGCCTTGTCCAGCTCCTCCAGCACGAACTGCCACAGCTCGGCGAACGGCCGGGCCGCGACCGCCTGCGGGGTCAGGGCCTCCGCCAGCTCCCGCAGCTGCGGGAGCCCCAGCGCCGCCAGCCGCGAGCCCAGGTCCTCGAGCAGCTCGCGCCGCTCGTACTCGGGCCGGCCCTCCGCCTCCCGCAGCCGCGCCGCCTCCTGCGCGGCGAGCTCCCGGACGTCGACGGCCGCCGTGCGTTCCTCCTCGACCCGGGCACGCGCCATGCGGGGCGGCGCGGAGGTCGGCGCCCCGGCCGGCCGCATCATGCGCGAGCTGCCGCGCCCGGCCGACTTGCGGCCGAGGGTGGCGCCCCCGCCGTACCGCTGCGGGGCGGGCATCGCCATCGGCATCGCCGGGCGCGGGGGCCCGCCGGCCGTCGGGGGCAGCGCGGCGCTCGTCAGGGTGTACGCGGACGTCGGGTGCAGGGGCGGCGGCGGCACCGGCGTGGGCACCTTCCAGCCCGCCGGGCTCTCCACCGGCTGGGTCACCTTCCGCGGCTCGTCGCCGTCGGTGACGATCCGGCTGTCCACCGCGACGAACGCCGTGAACCGGCACAGCACGCCGAAGCGCAGCGACGTCCCGGTGATGCGGCTCTCGAGCGGGGCGGTCTCGTGGGTGCCGGTGACGTACTGGTCCTCGAGGTCGCGCAGCAGCGCCCGGGCCCACACCGCGCTCAGCGCCGTGGAGTCGTGCCGCTCCGCCGTGACCTTCGCCGACCACGCCCGGCCGTCGCGGGTGGTGCCGGCGACGGTGAGCGCGCCGGCGACCGGGCCGCGGTACCGGCCGGCGACCACGAACGGTACGCCCGGGAACACGTCCGGCAGGCGCGCCGGGGTGCGGGTGCCGTCGAGCAGCTCGAGGCCCTCGGCGTCGATCGTCACACCGGTGACGACGGGCGCGCCGATGCGCCGGTGGATGTGGTCCATCGCCTCGTCCAGCCGGTCCTCGCTCTCGACGAGCTCGCACCGGCCGCCACCAGCGATCGCGAGCCGGCCGAGGAACCCGGCGTTCACCGCCTGGTCGATGCCCACCGTGTGGACCCGCACGCCGCGCAGCGCCGTCGACACGGTACGCAGGATCTGGTCCTCGTTGCCGACCTGCCCGTCGGTGACGAGCACCAGCACGCGGTCGCGCGTCTCGGTCTCGTCCTCGCCGAGCAGGCGCAGGCCGTCCAGCAGCGGCTGGAGCAGCTCGGTGCCGCCGCGCGCGTCCATCCGCGCCAGGTGTTCTACGGCACGGTAGCGGTTCCGGTCGCTGCCGCCGGACAGTCCCGTCCCCAGCGACTCGGGCGTCTCGACCCGGTCGTCGAAGGCCAGGACGGCGAAGCGGTCGTGCGCATCGAGCGTGTCGACGATCCGGGCCGCGGCGCGCCGGGCGGCGACCATCTTCCAGCCGCCCATACTGCCGGAGCGGTCGAGCAGCAGGACCACGTCCTTGGGCCGTGGCGGGGCGTCGGCGGCCGGCGGGAGCACGGTCAGCCGGTAGGTGCCCTCGTCTCCCTCGGCGTCCGGGGCGAGCGCGAGGCTCTGCGTGCCCGCCCCGTACGCCAGGCGCAGCACGAAGTCACGGTTGGCGCGGTCTCCCGGCAGTACCGACACCCGGTTTTCGGTTTCGGAAACGGCGTGCAGGCTGGACCTCACGTCGCCGAGCGGCAGGCCGGCCGGGTCGATGTCGACGTCGATCGACAGCCGCAGCGGGTTGGGGAACCCGGGCAGCAGCACCGGAGGGCTGATCCGCGAGGCGTCCGGCACGGCGTCGGTGTCCAGCGCGAACCCGTCGCCGACACTGTCACCGTCGAGCAGGCCGCCCGGGATGTACCGCGGGGCGACGACGAGCGGGAAGCGGTACGTCGCCTCGCCGTCCTCGAAGGCCAGGGGCCCGACGAGCGAGAGCCGCACGCTGACGCGCTCGCCCGGCAGGATGTTGCCGACCCGCATGGTGAACACGTCGGGCCGCTCCTCCTCGGCGATCGAGGCGCGCTGCCCGGCGGCGATGGCAGTGTCGTACGCCTCACGGGCGGCGCCGCGCTCCTGCAGTTCCGCCTCCACGACGCGCTCGTCGGCCGTCATCGCCATCCGCACCACGGCGGCGCGGTCCGGCAGCGGGAAGATGTAGGTCGCCTCGAGGGGCTCGCGGTGTACGTTGACGAACTCCTGCGTGAGGTCGGTGCGGGCGACCAGCCCGGTGATCGAGGCCCGCACCTCGAGCCGGTCGAGCGGAAGGTTGCCGCGCTCGGTGCGCAGCGCACCCAGCCCGGCCTCGTCCGTGGGCGCGGCGACCACTCGCGCCTCGTCGTCGGTCATCGTCGCGAGTCTCATGCGGCGCTTCCTCTCTTCTGCTTCGGACCGGCTGGTTTCGGGTCTTCGTCGAAGTCGTCCCGTTGCGTGCCGCTTTGCTGCCCCACCCCGCTCCCGCGCGCCACCCCGGCCTTCCGCGTCGTCGCGGCCTTCCGCGTCGTCGCCGCCGGGTCGTGGTCCCCCGCCGACTGCAGTGCCTCGGTCGTTGGTGTCGCGTCTTGCGGCGGCTGGGTCTGCGCCTCGGTGTGTTCTCTCGTCGCTCGCGCCGCTCTCGCCCTCGGTGACACTGTCGCCTTTGGCGGCTCTTTCGTTCTCGACGTCCGCTCGGGGATCTGCTCCGGCGTCACTCCGGCGAGGCCGCGGGCGGCGAGAAGGTCCATCAGGTCCCGGGCCGCGGCCCGGATCAGTGGCAGGTCTTCAGTGGCGGGCGTCGCGGGCAGCAGCAGTACCGCACCCCCGCCGAGCGGCACCCCGGTCAGCAGCCGTTCCGTGGTGCCCCCGACCGCCGCGTCCACGTCGCCGCCCGCCAAACCTGCGCCTCCGACCGCCCGGCCCGCGCCTCCGACCGCCGAGCTCACGGCTCCGACCCCCGGGCCCACGTCACCGGCCACCGGGCCCGCATCGCTGGTCGCCGAGCGCGCTGCTCCGGCCGCCGAGTCAACGTCACCGGTGGTCAGGCCCGCATCGCCGAGCGCCGAGCCCACGTCACCGCCCGCCAAGTCCACGTCCTCGGCCCCTGGGCCCGCGCCTCTGGTCGCCGAGCGCGCAGCTCCGGCCGCCGAGTCCACGTCGCCGGCGGCCGGGCCTACGTCCTCGGTCGCCAAGCCCGCGTCCTCGGTCGCCGCGTTCGGCACCGGCTCCCGCGGCCGCACGTACTCGCTCGGCGGCTCCGTCCAGAACCGCCGCGGCGGCGGGCCGGCCGAGTGCGGCATGATCGCCGCCAGCCGCTCCGTCGCAGTGCGCGGTATCCGGAAGGACACCCCTGGCGGCAGGTCCGCGATGCGCAAGAGCACGTCATCCGGTGCTTCGGCGAGCTCGGCCTGAATCTCGGCGATCTTGTACCCCTGCGACTGGCGTCGCTTGATCGCCACGAGCTGCAACAGGTGCCGCGGCCCGTACAGCGCGGTCCGCCCGCGCATGTAGGGTCGGTCGACGAGCCCGATGGTGGAATACCATCGAACCGCTCGGGCGTCGGGCAATTTTTGCACCCGCCCGTTCGGCGCCCCCGCGTAGGCTGTGCCAGCGAGCAGAGCGGCAACTCTGCCGGTCAACTCCTCGAGCGTCCATCCCGTAGCGACCATGCCTTCGATAATGACACTGTCATCGTGACACTGTCAATATCGGCGCCACTGCGGTGATGGCGCGATCTCAGCACGTTAATGCCTGCCAGCGCCGCCGATACTGCGCTTCATACTGCGCTCCGTGCTGCTGTGCGGCATCGCAGCCGGGCGCAGGGCAGCCGGGCGCATGGCTGGACCGCCTCCCAGACCCGCGGCTCCCCAGACCAGCGGCCCAGTGCGACGCATCCCGCTTATAACGACGCATCCCACTCATGACACTGTCAGATGACAGTGTCATGCGACAGTGTCGGATGGCCCAGTGGCGCAGTCGTCCCGGGTGGCACTTTTCCGGGAGCAAACGCGATCTCGCGAGCCCTAACGTTCTTGTCAACGGCGAGGACGAAGACTTCAAGGGGATACAGATGAGCGACATCGACACCGGCTACGACGGCGGCCAGGACGTGGACTACGGCCACTACGAGGCCGGTCAGGAGCACGGCGCGCTGGACCAGCTGCACCAGGCGCAGGGTTCCGAGGCGGACTACAACAGCCAGTTCGGGGTGTACGAGCAGGATCACCACGCGGCGGAGTCGACGAACTTCGCGCAGGGTCACCACGTGGAGTTCAGCCAGCCGGGTGGGGTGCACTACGAGTCGACCGACTTCACCAACTACAGCCACAGCGCCGAGGTCGACGACCACGTGTTCGCGGCCGAGGGCAGCGAGAACTCGCACCAGGCCAGCTTCGGCGAGCTCGACGCCCTGCAGGCCCGCTTCGACACCGCCTTCGCTCAGGGCACCCAGTTCCACGGCGGCGCCGGCGGGCTCGGCATCGCCTCCAACTGACGCAAGAGCACTGAACGTTCATGGGTGTGGCTTCGGCCCGGCCGGCGGATCAGCCTCCGCCGGCCGGCGCCCACCACAACATTCAGCCCGAGTGCGTTGTCGCAGGTTCTGAGGCCTTCGCCGCGGTCGGGCGCAGGACGGCCATGAGCAGCACCAGGGCGGCGCAGGCGAGCACCGCCGCGGAGATGAAGGCGCGACCCAGCGCACCGGTGGTGACCGAGGCGCCGGCCACCGCGACCATCACGGCCAGGCCGAATGAGCTGCCCAGCCACTGCGTGGTCTGCAGCACCCCGGACGCCGCGCCGGCCTCGCGCCCGGTCACCCTGGACAGGATGAGGCTGTACAGCGGGACGAACGAGCAGCCCCCGCCCACCCCGACGAGCACCAGCGGCCCGAGGACGGCGGCGTAGGGGCTGGCGGGCCCGACCCGCGACAGCAGCAGCCCGGCGGCGACGAGCGTGACGAGCGAGCAGCCGATCACGAGCCGGTGGCCGAAGCGGGCCAGCAGCCGCGGCACGAGCCGGGCCGCCGCGAACAGACCGGCCGTCATCGGCAGGAACGCCAGGCCGGTGGGCACCGGACCCAGCCCGCGCACCTGCTGCAGGTAGGTGGTCAGGAAGAAGAACGGGCCGATCAGGCTGGGGCCGATGAGCAGGAGCGCGGCGTACCCGGCTGCGCGCTGCCGGTCCCGGAACAGCCCGAGCGGCACGATCGGCGCGGCGGTGCGCGCCTCGATCGCCACGAACGCGCCGATGACGGCGGCGCCGCCGAGCAGGCCCGCGAGCACCCGGGCGTCGCCCCAGCCCGCGGAGGCGGCCCGGATCAGCCCGTACACGATGCCCAGCATGCCGGCGGTGACGGTCAGCGCACCGGGCACGTCGAAGCGGCCCGCGTGGCGCTCGGTCTCGGGCAGGCGGCGCAGCGCGAGCAGCACGATGACGATCCCGATCGGTACGTTGACCAGAAACACCCACCGCCAGCTGACGGCGGCGGTCACCACGCCGCCGAGCACGAGCCCGAGCGACGCGCCGCCGCTGATCACCGCCGAGGAGACGCCGAGCGCGCGGTTGCGCTCCGGCCCCTCGGCGAACGTCCCGGTGATGAGCGCGAGCGTGCTGGGCGAGGCGAGCGCCGCGCCCGCGCCCTGCAGGGCGCGGGCGGCCAGCAGCCAGCCGGGCCGCTCCGCGAGCGCGGCGGCGAGCGATGCGGCCGTGAACACCAGCACGCCGGTCACGAACATGCGGCGCCGGCCGAGCACGTCGCCGAGCCGGCCGCCGAGCATGAGCAGGCCGGCGAAGGCGATCGTGTACGCGTTGAGGACCCAGGCCAGACCGGCCGGGGCGAAGCGCAGCGCCGTGGAGATGCCGGGCAGCGCGACGTTGACGATGGTGGCGTCGATGCCGAGCAGCAGCTGGCAGGACACGATCACGGCGAGGGCGAGGCGTTGCCTGGGCATGGTTGAGCGGCCTCCCTGGGCAATGATGAGTGCGCGGAACTACGCTTAACGGGAGACGGTCTCCGGTTCCGCTCTTTGGACAATACGGAGACGGTCTCCGCTTAGCAAGGGGGTTGCATGCCGCCCATCGCCAGGCCGCAGCGCGCCGACGCCCGCCGCAACTACGACCGGCTCATCGCCGTGGCGAGCGAGGCCGTCGCCGAGCGGGGCGCGGACGCGTCGCTGGACGACATCGCCAAGCGCGCCGGCGTGGGCCCGGGCACGCTGTACCGCCATTTCCCCACCCGCCAGCACCTGCTGGACGCCGTGTTCCACGAGCGGATCGTGCTGCTGCGCGACGAGGCCGCGCGCCTGGTGGAGGGTGAGCCGGACCCGGTGGCGGCGCTCGAGGCGTGGCTGCGCGCGTTCATCGAGCATTTGCGGCGGTACCGTGGCCTGTCCGACGCCCTCAAGGCGATCTACGACAAGGACGACGAGCTCATGATCGGCGCCCACGACATGCTGCGCTGGTCGGTCGGTACGCTGCTGACCCGCGCCCAGAAGGCCGGCGTCGCCCGCACCGACATCGACGGCAGCGACCTGCTGCGCATCGGCCACGGCGCCGGCATGGTGGTGGAGCCGGGCCCGGCCGGCGACGAGCGCGCAGAGCGCCTGATCCGGTTGCTCATGGACGGGGTCGGAACCACGACCAAAGCTTGATGACCGCGCGATGGCTGCCGAAAATCGCCGCCATGCGAATCAGGGAGATCCGGGCGAACCGGCGGACGCGCCGGCAGGAGCGCCGCCGCCGGCGTGACCGCGACTGCGGGCCCGACTGCGATCTCGACTTCTGCGACTGCGGCCCGTTCATGCTCGGCTCGCTGCTGTCGCTGATGGCGGTCTCGGCGCCGAGCCGCCCGCCGCGCGGCGCCGCCAGCCGTCCGGGCCGCGCCGGGATGGCCGCGATCCGGGGGTACCAGCGCTTCCTCTCCCCGCACCTGCCCACCCGCTGCCGGCAGGTCCCGTCCTGCAGCGACTACGGCCTGCAGGCGGTGCGGCGCTACGGCCTCGTGGAGGGATCCCGGCTGACCGCGGCGCGAATCCGCCGCTGCAACCCCTCGACCCTGCGGGGCACCGTCGACCCGGTGCCGTGATGCCTAGCTAGTCCGTCGTCGAGGCGCGCATGCAGCGCAGGCCGGAGTACGCCATCCAGGCCGGCAGCGTCATCGTGAGCGTCGAGGCGGCGATCGACAGCGGCGAGGTGCCGTCGGTGTGGCCGCTCCACATCGGGCTGAACGCCGACAGCGCGACCCCGCCGAGCACGAAGAAGACGACGACGCCGAGCGCGGCGATGCCGGTGGCGCGCACGAACGCGCGGCCCACGTCCACGTATCGGCTGCCGATGCCGCACGCCACCGCGACGAGCAGGGCGGCGGCCACCACGGCGTAGGCGACGTAGTCGACGGTGTTCGCCAGGATCGCGTAGGCACCGCCGGGCTGCCACGTCCAGCCCGTCGCGGCATGCCGCCAGGCGAGCTCGGAGATCACCGACTGGGTCGCGATCGCGGCGCCGACCAGGATCGCGGTCCGCCGGCCCTGTGCGAGGGCCAGCTCGCGCTGGAACTCGGGGGCCAGGTCGGCGACGGAGCCGAACTCCTCGACCGCCGCGCGCTCGGCCGCGGCGCGGTCCAGGCCGTCGTCCTCGTAGCGGGCCGCGGCGTCGATCAGGCCGTCGCGTGCCTCGGCGACCAGGTCGGCCTTTGCCGCGCGCGGGCCGCGGAGGGCGCCGTGCATGGCGGTGATGTAGGCGTCGATGGGGTCGGCGGTAACCACCGACTCAGTATGACCGCAGGGGCGCGCGGCGCGGTCCGAATAGACCCTGAGGTGGACCCTGAGGTTTCCCCGGGTTGCCGGCTCGGGTCTGGACCCGCGGCGTGAGTAGAAGAGAGTCTACATGTAGTTCAGCTACGTGTAGGAGGAACGATCGTGCGTAAGTGGCTGCTCGGCGGCCTCGGCCTGCTGCTGCTCTGCTGCGGGGGCGGGGTCGCCGCTATCACCTGGTTCTTCGCCCGGCCGCCGCTGGATCAACGGGTGGACTTCACCCGGCCGCTGTCGGTGCCACCGCTGGCCGCGTCGAGCGTCGACGGCGAGGGGCGGCGGGTCTTCGAGCTGCGCGCGCAGCCCGGCGACAGCGACCTCGGGCACGGCTCGACCCGCACGTGGGGATACAACGGCGCCTATCTCGGCCCGACCCTGCGGGCCAAGCGCGGCGAGCGGGTCGTGGTGAACGTGCGCAACGCCCTCGCCGAGCCGACCACGGTGCACTGGCACGGCATGCACCTGCCGGCGAAGGTCGACGGCGGGCCGCACCGCCCGATCCCGGCCGGCGGCTCCTTCCAGGCGGCGTGGACGGTCGATCAACCGGCGGCGACGCTGTGGTACCACCCGCACCCGAGCGAGCGCACCGAGACGCAGGTGTACCGGGGGCTCGCCGGCATGTTCATCGTCGACGACGACGAGCCCGCCCAGCGCGCGCTGCCGCACGACTACGGCGTCGACGACGTGCCGGTCATGGTGCAGGACAAGGACTTCGACGGCGCGCAGCTGAGCATGTCCGGCCGCTTCGGCGGCGACATCGGCGTGCTCGGCGACGAGATCCTGGTCAACGGCACCCCCGGCCCATACCTCGACGTGCGCTCCGAGCTGGTCCGCCTGCGGCTGCTCAACGCCTCCACCGCCCGCGTCTACAACTTCGCCCTCGCCGACAACCGTCCCTTCGCGCTGGTCGGCACCGACGGCGGGCTGATCGACCGGCCGCACATGACCAGCAACGTGCGACTGTCCGTCGGCGAGCGCGCCGAGATCGTGGTGGCGCTCAAGCCGGGCGAGCGGGTGACGCTGCGCAGCGTCCGGCCGCTCGGATCGGACCTGCAGAGCAAGTTCAACGGCGGCCAGGACTCCTTCGACATCCTGCAGCTGCGCGCCGCGGCGACCCTGACCCCGGCGACCCTGCCGCAGGCCCTGGTCGCCACGCCCCGGCTGGACCCGGGCCGGGCCGCGCAGATCCGCACGTTCGAGTTCAAGGGCCGCGAGATCAACGGCCAGGGCATGGACATGGGTCGCGTCGACGCGGTGATCGTCAAGGACACGACCGAGGTGTGGAACGTGTCCAACGGGCACGACACGCCGCACAGCTTCCACATCCACGACGTGCAGTTCCAGGTGCTGTCGGTGGACGGGGCCGCGCCGCCGCCGGAGCTCGGAGGCTGGAAGGACACGATCTTCCTGGAGTCGAAGCGGCAGTACTCGATCATCGCCCGGTTCGCCGACTACGCCGATCCGACCACGGCGTACATGTTCCACTGCCACGTTCTCAAGCATGAGGACGAGGGCATGATGGGGCAGTTCGTGATCGTGGAGAAGGGCGACACGCCTCGATTGCCACACGGGCTGCAACACGACTGAGAGGGTGCCGGGCCCCCCGTGGCGGCGCGGGGCCCGGCACGTCTCGCAAGCGTTCCGTCGTCCCCGTGTGCGTCGTCTTGCGGCGGCGGCAACCCAACGAGAACCGCTCTGTGACCGGCATGACACATCGATGAACGCTCCCATGTCAAGGGATCGACGGATCGAGGTGTCCGGGATCACCGGGTCGTGCCGAGATGCGCGCGGAGCGCGACGGGGAGGTCTCTCTCGGTACCCGTCCGCGGACTTGACCTCAAGTGTTGTTGAGGTGCGAGGTTGCGGTCGTGGAGAACGAGGACAGACGTACGCTCACCGTCGGCATGGTGACCCTGGTCACGCTCGTGGCCTTCGAGGCGGTGGCGGTCACCGCGGCCATGCCGTCCGTGGCCCGGGCCCTGGACGCGCACGGGGACGCCCTGGCCCTGTACGGCTTCGCCTTCGGCGGCGCCCTGGCCACCAGTGTGGTCGGGATGGTCCTGGCCGGCGCGTGGAGCGACCGCGCCGGCCCGGGCCGCCCGGCGGCGGCCGGCGTCGCGCTGTTCTGCGCGGGGCTGCTGATCGCCGGGATGGCGCCGAACATGTGGGCGCTCGTGGCCGGGCGGCTGGTGCAGGGCTTCGGCGGCGGGCTCGTCAACGTGGCGCTGTTCGTGGTGGTGGGACGGGCCTATCCCGTGGAGTCCCACGCCCGGGTGTTCTCGGCGCTCGCCGCGGCCTGGGTGCTGCCGGCGATCGCGGGGCCGGCGGTGGCGGGCGTCATCGTGCAGTACGTCGGCTGGCGCTGGGTCTTCCTGCTCGTCGTCCTCGCCGCGGTGCCGTCAATGCTGCTCATCTGGCCGCGCGTGCGCACGGTCGGCGGCGTCGCGCCCGATGCCGCGAGGACCTCGACGAACAAGCGGTTCCTGCTGTCGGCCGGCACCGCGGCCGGCGTGCTCGCGCTGTACGTCGGCGGGCAGCGGTTCTCACCCCAGGGGCTGGCGGTGCTCGCCGCCGGCCTCGTCGTCGCGCTCGTGTGCGGCTCGCGCCTGCTGCCGGCCGGCAGCCTCGCCGCCGCCCGCGGCCTGCCGAGCGTGGTGCTGCTGCGCGGCCTGGCCGGCGCCGCGTTCGTGCAGGCCGATGTCTTCATCCCGCTGATGCTCACCCGCGAGCGTGGCCTGAGCCCCGCGCTCGCCGGCCTCACCGTGACCGCCGGCGCGCTGTTCTGGTCGGCCGGCTCATGGGTCCAGGCGCGGCAGGCGCAGCGGCTGTCGGACGCCGCCCGGCTGCGGCTCGGGGCGGCCGGCATCGCGGCCGGCGTGCTGTCCGCGATGTCCGTCGCGTTCGCGGGCGTACCGGTGGCCGTCGTCGTCGCCGGCTGGTGCCTCGGCGGATTCGGCATGGGCCTGGCCGCCCCGGCCACGGCGACGCTCGTCCTGCGCTACTCCGCCCCGTCCGAGCAGGGCGTGAACAGCTCCGCGCTGCAGGTCGCCGACGCGCTGCTGACCACCGTCGCGCTCGCCATCGGCGGCTCCCTCTTCGCCGCGCTCGTCGATGCCGGCCCGGCGGCATATCTCGCCGCGTTCGGCGTCGCGCTCGTCCCCGCGCTCGCCGGGGTTCTCGTCGCCGGTCGTACTTTCGGCGGATCTGGGGGTGCCATCCCGCCCGTAGCATTGGCCGGTGACCGTGCGGGTGCTGGTCGCGGATGACCAGGAGATCGTCCGCACCGGGCTGACGATGATCCTCAACGCGCAGCCCGGCATCGAGGTGGTCGGCGAGGCCGCCAACGGGCGGCGCGCCGTCGAACTGGCCCGCCGCCTGCGCCCCGACGTGTGCCTGGTCGACGTGCGCATGCCCGGCATGGACGGGCTGGAGGCGACCCGGCAACTGGCCGGCCCGGCCGTCGAGGATCCGATCGCCGTCGTGGTCATCACCACGTTCGACCTCGACGAGTACGTGTACGCCGCCCTGCGCGCCGGCGCGCGAGGCTTCCTGCTCAAGGACGCCGGCCCCGCCCTGCTCGCCCAGGCCGTGCATGCCGCCGCGAACGGCGACGCGCTCATCGCGCCGAGCGTCACGACCCGCCTGCTGCGGGCGTTCGCCGACACCGGACCGTCCGCGCCGCCCCGCCAGCCGGTCGAGCCCCTGACCGACCGCGAGGAGCAGGTCCTGGCCCGGGTGGCGCGGGGCCGCACGAACAACGAGATCGCCGACGAGCTGTTCATTACGCTGAGCACGGTCAAGACCCACGTCACCGCGCTGATGCTCAAGCTGGGCGTGCGCAACCGGGTGGAGATCGCGATGTGGGCGTACGAGACGAATCGCGTCCGACCGGGCACCTGAACTTTGGTGCGGCCCGGCTGCGGCCCAAGTTCCGATGAGCCGCGCCGGTTTCGGTCTCACCATCGGTGCTCATGACGACCGTCACCGCTCCGCAGCGCGGCCACAGGCGCCGCGACTGGCCCATCATCGCCGGCCTGCTCCTGCTGGCATTCGTCCCGTCCGCGGCCGGCGGCCTTCGCGTGGCCGAGCTCACCGGCGGCGCCGAGCGCACCCCCGGCAACGCCCGCTTCGTCGACATGCCGGTCCCGGTGATCATCCACATCATCGGCGCGGTGACCTTCGCCGTGCTCGGCGCGTTTCAGCTCGCGCCGGGCCTGCGCGCCCGGCACCGCCGCTGGCACCGGGCGGCGGGCCGGGTGCTGGTGGTGTGCGGCCTGGCCGTGGCCGCCTCCGGCCTGTGGATGACCGCGTTCTACCCGCTGCCAACGACCGACAACACCGCGCTCAGCGTCTTCCGGTACGTCTTCGGCACCGCCATGTTCGCCGCACTGGTTCTGGGCTTCCTGGCCGCGCGCCGCCGCGACTTCCGCGCACACCGCGCCTGGATGCTGCGCGGCTACGCGATCGGCATGGGCGCCGGCACCCAGGCGCTGACGAGCGTGCCGCTGTTCATCGCGCTGGACGAGGCCGACCCGCGCTACACCCCGTGGCGCGCCGTGGCCCTGCTGGCGGGCTGGCTCGTCAACCTCGGCGTCGCCGAGTGGATCATTCGTTCAGGCCGGCGTCGCGGGCGATGACGATGGCCTGGGCGCGGTCGGCGACCCGCAGCTGATCGCAGTGGTCATGCCCGTACGGTCCCGGCGTCCCGACCCGGGCCGCACCGCTGCCGCGTCCCGAGTGCCCGGGAACAATGTCCCGGATCGCTGTTCCGGGGGTCATGGTTCGGGCGGGTACCGTGCTGACATGCCGAGTCTGACCCGCGCCGAGGCGGCCCGCCGCGCGCGGCTGCTGCGCGTGCACTCCTACGCCGTCGATCTGGACCTCACGGGCGACGAGGAGTTCGTGTCCCGGACCGTGGTCGAGTTCGGCTGTGCCGAGCCCGGGGCGGGCACGTTCGCCGAGATCAAGGGCGGGCGGATCGTCAGGGCGGAGCTCAACGGGGCGGCGCTGGACGGCGTCGGCCGCGACGACAACCGGCTGGCGCTCACCGGTCTGGCGGGCGAGAACCGGCTCGAGGTCGAGTTCGTCGCGCCGTACTCGCGCGGCGGCGAGGGGCTGCACCGGTTCGTCGATCCCGAGGACGGCGAGGTCTACCTGTACGGGCATGCGCCGCTCGACGACGCGCAGCGGATCTTCGCCTGTTTCGACCAGCCGGACCTCAAGGCCCCGATCGCGCTCACCGTGCTGGCGCCGCAGCGGTGGACGGTGCGGGGCAACGCGCCGCTGCGGGCGGGCCTGACCGGGAGCGCAGGCGGACGGTGGGAGTTCGAGGCCACGCCGCCGCTGTCGACGTACCTCTTCAGCCTCGTCGCCGGCCCCTGGCACGTGCTGGAGCGCGAGCACGACGGCATCCCGCTCGGCCTGCTGTGCCGGCGCAGCCTGGCGCCCTACCTCGACGCCGACGCCGGCGAGCTGTTCGGCGCGACCGCGGCGAGCTTCGATCGCTACCACGAGCTCTTCGGAGTGCGGTACCCGTTCGGCGCGTACGACCAGGCATTCGTCCCCGAGTTCTCCGGCGGCGCCGTCGAGAACCCGGGGCTGGTGACCTACCGGGAGGAGTTCCTGTTCCGCGCCCGGGCCACCGACAGTGAGCGGCACCGCCGGTTCGTGGTGATGGCCCACGAGATGGCGCACATGTGGTTCGGCGACTTCGTCACGCTGCGCTGGTGGGACGACGTCTGGCTCAACGAGGCGTTCGCGGAGTACATGGGCTGGCGGGTAGCGGCCGAGACCGGCCGGCACCCGGACGCCGCGGCCGACTTCGCGATCTGGCGGGAGCGCTGGGGCTACCTCGCCGACCAGCGTCCCTCGACGCACGCGGTCGCCCCCGACGGCGTCGCCGACACCGCGGTCGCGCTGCAGAACTTCGACGGGATCTCGTACGCCAAGGGCGCCGCCGTGCTGCGCCAGCTCGCCGCGCACGTCGGCGACGACGCGTTCCTCGCGGGGCTGCGGGAGTACTTCCGGCGGTACCGCTTCGGCAACGCCTCCCTGACCGACCTGCTGGCGGTGCTCGGCGCCGCGGCCGGCCGCGACCTCACCGGCTGGGCCGAGCTCTGGCTGCGCAGCAGTGGCGTCAACACCCTGCGGCCGGTGCCCTCGCGCGCCGCCGGCCTCGCGGTGGAGCAGACCGGCCGCCCGCTGCGACCGCACCGCCTCACGGTCTCCGCCTACGCTTCGGACGGTTCGGTACTGCGCGTGCCGTTCACCATCGACGGCACGCACGCGACGATCCCGGGCCTGGCCGCCGCCCCGGCCGGCACCGTGCTGCTGCTCAACGACGGCGACGAAACCTACGCCAAGATCCGCTTCGACCCCTTCGGTCGCGCAGCCCTGCCCGCCGTCCTGCCCGACCTCGACGACCCGCTCGCCCGTGCGGTGGTCTGGACCGGCGTCATCGACGGCGTCCGCGACGGCGAACTGCCCGCCGCCGAGTTCCTCGCGCTGCTGGTGGCCGCGCTGCCCACCGAGCGGCAGGAGGGCGTCTTCGACGAGGTCCTCGCCTTCGCCCGCGACGCCCTCGCGCGGCGCGGCCTCGTCCCGTTCGGCCCGCTCGCCGAGGTCTGCGCGGGCGCGCTCGCCAGTGCCGCGCCGGGGACCGGCCGGCAGCTCGCGACGGCCCGGGCGCTCGTCAGCGTCGCGGGTCTCGGCGACGTACCGATGCTGCGGGCTTGGCTCGACGGTCCCGGCGCGCCGGACGGCCTCGTCGTCGACGCGGACCTGCGCTGGTCGCTGCTGCTGCGCCTGGTCGCGCTCGGTGCCGCGGGCGAGGCGGAGATCGCCGCCGGGGAGCGCCTGGACCCGAGCGCGAAGGGGGTGGAGCGGGCGGTCGCGTGCCGGGCCGCGCTCCCGTCGGCGGAGGCGAAGGCTCGCGCCTGGCAGGCCCTCGTCCACGACCCGAACCCGCGCCTCGCCGTGGCGAACGCGGGGGCGTTCCGTCAGCCCGGCCAGGAGGCGCTGACGGACGCCTACGTGGAGCGCTACTTCGCCGATCTCCCGGCCATGCTGGAGGGCCGCCACCCGCTCGCGGCGCTGCAGGTCGTCCGGCTGGCTTTCCCGCTGTACAGTGGGCGGGCCCTGGGGTTGGCCGAAAGCATGCTGGCCCGCACGGACCTGGACCCGCGCCTGCGCCGGGAACTCTCCGACGCCGCTAACGAACTGCGCCGCTGGCCCGCTTCTGGAGTTGCGGCGGGCGGAGGTCAAGCGGTCGGCGCGTGATTCACCTCGTCGAGGAGCGCCTGCAACTGGTCTCGACATCGCAGCAGCAGCCCGGCGATCTCGTCGAACGTCGCCGCGTTCACGCGGCCGCTCTCGAACCACATTGCCCGCAGGGCCGTTTGGCTTTGCGTCAAGTACATCGCGGCGGCCTCGACCAATCCGATGAACTGCGCACGATGCTCCGGAGGCGCGAACTGGACCGACCCGCGCGCGGCCCGCAACGACTCGCCGGGAAGAACGAACACCGCCGCGGGATCGCCGCCTGCCTGATCGGCGCCGATCCAGGCAAGGAGATATTCCAATTCGGTCGCGGCCAAAGTCAGCCTGCCGACCGCCAGCACCGTCGCATCGGTTAGCCGCTGCATCGGCTCACCGTATCGGACTCGACCCGACTTCGAGGTCTCCCTTTGTGATGTCGATCAATCGGTCGGCTTCCGGCCATCGCCGCTGAGAGCCTGTCAGGCGTCGTTCGTGGCGGTGCCGCCGCCCGACGCGGCTCTCAGCCGAGAGTCAGTCCGCGCAGTCCTAGCCGGGCCAGCTCCATGGACTCCTCCGCCGTGACGGAGGCGCGACCGGTTGTCTTGCGTGCGTCTGCGGACATCGACGCAGTGCGGTCCGCGCCGGTCGGCTGCGGATCATGGGCCGGCTCGGAGGCTGTCGATGGCGCCGGTCAGGCGGGAACGCCGGGGATGGGACTGGGCGTTCCCGCCTGTCTGGGGTGGATCAGCCGGTGAGTTGGCCGGATTCGGTGGGTAGGCCGGCTGCCACCCAGTCCTCGATGCCCTCGCGGTACTTGCGCACGTTGGTGTAGCCGAGGGCGATGAGCTTGTCGGCCACTCGTTGACTGTTCGGGCAGGCCGGGTTGGAGCAGTAGGTCACGATCGGGGCGGCCCGCTCCGGCAGAAGCGAGCCGGCGAGCTCCGCAACGTCGTTCTCGACGAGCGGGATGGCGCCGGGCAGGTGCTGCTTGGCGTAGTAGTAGCCACCGAGCGCGTCAACCACGGTGACGACGCCGGCCTTGATCTCGGTATGCAGCTGTTCGCGGTCGATGAGGGTGGTCATGGCAGCCTCCAAGAAATCGGACTATAGTCCGGTTGTGCCTCAAGACATTACCGGACTGCGGTCCGGTTCTGCTAGTCCGATCGATGAGCTGCTGATGTTGCGCACCTCACCACCCACCGAGCGGGCCGATGCGGCCCGCAACCGGGCCGTCGTGCTGGACGCGGCGGCTGCGCTCTTCCGCCAGCACGGCGTCGATGCGGTGTCCATGGACGCGATCGCCGCTGCCGCGGGAGTCGGCAAGGGCACGCTGTTTCGCCGGTTCGGGGACAAAGCCGGACTGGCCGTCGCGCTGCTTGACGAACAGGAACGCACCCTGCAGGAGTCGATCCTGTTCGGCTCGGCGCCGCTGGGACCGGGGAAACCCGATGATGACCCGACCCCGCGTGAACGGCTCCGGGCGTTCGTGGCCGCTTACCTCGACTACCTGCTGGCCCACCTGCCGCTGGTACGAATGTCGGAGACCGCTTCACCTGGCGCGCGCTACCGGATCGGTGCATACCGCTTCTGGCACCGTCACGTCTCACTACTACTGTCCGGCCGCGCCGATCCGCAGGCAGACGCACACACCCTGCTCGCCGCGCTCGCCGCCGAACACGTCCACGCTGTAGCTGCCGAACTGGGCCACACCCGGGTGCGCCGCGCCATATTGGACCTCGTCGACGCTCTTACCGCCTGAATCTGCTCAGTCGGTATGTTGTCTACACGCTTACTGGGCGTCCTCCGATCGAGTTGGTTCGGCCGAGCACACGCGCGTCGCTGGGAGGAGTTCTGCGCCTGACCGGCGCCATCGACAGCCCCTGAGCCGGCCCGTGATAGCCATCGCCGACGGACGAGGCCGTCTGGGAGACCTTGAGTGGGTCGCGCGTCGATCGGCGGCCGGGTTGGAGCTCCACGCTATAGCGGCGCGCCATGTTGGACCTCGTCGTCGCGCTTACCGAGCAGCCGGCGGCGAGGAGGGTCAGCGCAAGGCCTCCAGCAGGGGGAGTACCTCCGCTGGTGCGGGCATGGCGGCGACCTCGGCGCGTAGGGCTTGCGCCGCCTCGCGGTAGGAGGGCTGCCACAGCACCGCCCGCAGAGCCTCGGCGGCCTCGGTCGGCGTGCTGTCCACCGCGTCCAGCGCGACGCCGATGCCGAGCGCCTCGCAGCGGTCCGCGTTGGCCGGCTGGTCGGCGCCCATCGGCACGAGCACCATCGGCAGCCCATGCGCCAGCGCGCCCACCACCGTGCCCGAGCCCGCGTGCGAGACGACCGCCGAGCAGCGTGGCAGCAGGTCGGCCTGCGGGATGTACCGCTCGACGCGCACGTTCGGCGGTTGCGGGCCCAGCTCGGCCGGGGCGATCCCGCCGCCGACGGTGACGACGAGCGATATCGGCAGGTCGCGCAGGCCGCCGAGGAAGCGCGCGAAGAGGTCGCCCGACTCGGTGTTGAAGATCGTGCCGAGCGTGAAGTAGACGGTCGGCGGGGTGGTCGGCGCGGGCGGGACGAGCGGCATCGGGCGCATCGGCTTCGCGCCGGGGCTGGCCCGGAAGCTCGCCGGCACCGGGGAGATCACCAGGTGGCGGTCGAGCATCGCCAGCGATGGGTCGGCGGGCAGGCCGTGGGCGGCCCGGGTCTTGTCGAGGAGTTCGGCGAGGCCGTCGGGGCGGCCGAACGTGCCGGCGGCGAGCACCACGACCGAGGCGTGCGGGATGCCCAGCGCCTCGGCGGCGATCATGCTGCCGAAGTCGGTCTCGTCGCAGACGATGACGTCGGGGCGCCAGCGCTGTGCAACTTCCCTGGTGGCGGCTGCGCGCTCGCGGGCGATCCAGCCGCCGAAGCCGTCGCGGAACTCGCGCTCCTCGCGGTCGCGGTCGACGCGGAGCAGCGGGCGGCGCTCGCCGTCCGGCTCGTCGCCGCCGGGGAAGCCCTCGAAGGGCTTGGGGAGCAGGGCCGGTCTGCCCGTGAACGCGACGGTGTGGCCGCGGGCCGCGGCGGCGTCGGCGAGCGGGAGCAGGGGCTGGAGGTGGCCGTTGCCACCCGCGAACGCGAACAGGACGCGCATCGAAAATTCCTCTCCGGAGTTTGTCGAAGACGGCGGGCGCCGCTCGACGCGGTAGTGAAGGCTGAGCAACGGTCAGCCACCATACCGAGAGGAACACGACGATGCGGTACATGCTGATGCACAAGCTCGACGACTCGAACGCCGCGCTGTGGCAGGCGACGCCCGAGGACTTCGCGGCGGTCGGGGCGTACATGGAGGAGGTCAGCAAGGCCGGGGTGCTGCTCGCGGCGGAGGGGCTGCTGCCCAGCTCGGGCGGGGCGGCCGTCATCACGAAGAAGGACGGGCAGACCACCGTGGTCGACGGGCCGTTCGCCGAGGCCAAGGAGGTTATCGGCGGTTTCGCCATCCTGCAGGTGCGCGACCAGGCCGAGGCGGTCGAGTGGGCCACGCGCTTCGCCGCGCTGTTCAACCACGACATCGAGGTCGAGGTGCGCAGGGTCGCCGAGTTCGAGTAGCCGGGCGCACTATGTTGGGCCCGTGAGTACGGGTACCGACGCGAAAAGTGCTGTCGAGGCGGTCTGGCGGATCGAGGCGGCGCGGGTGATCGCCGGCGTCGCCCGGCTCGTCGGCGACGTCGGCCTCGCCGAGGAACTGGCGCAGGACGCCCTGGTGGCGGCGCTCGAGCAGTGGCCGTCCGAGGGTGTTCCGCGCAATCCCGGCGCCTGGCTGACGACCACGGCCAAGCGCCGCGCGATCGACACCATCCGCCGCCGGCAGGTGCTGCAGCGGCACCTGCCGGCGCTGGCGGTGGACGAGCACACGGACGCCTCGGAGTTCGACGCGGTACTCGAACAGGACCCCATCGAGGACGACCTCCTCCGGCTGATCTTCACCGCCTGCCACCCCGTGCTCAAGCCCGAGGCCCGGGTGGCGCTGACCCTGCGCATGCTCGGCGGCCTGTCCACCGACGAGATCGCGCGGGCCTTCCTCGTGCCGGACGCGACGGTGGGCCAGCGCATCAGCCGCGCGAAGAAGTCGCTCGCCGACGCGAAGGTGCCCTTCGAGCTGCCCACCGGGCCGGCCCGCGCCGAGCGGCTCTCCTCGGTGCTGGAGGTCATCTATCTGATCTTCAACGAGGGGTACTCCGCGACGGCCGGCGACGACTGGATGCGCCCGGCCCTGTGCGAGGAGGCGATGCGCCTCGGCCGGATCCTGGCCGGGCTGATGCCGGCCGAGGCGGAGGTGCACGGCCTGATCGCCCTGCTGGAGATCCAGGCGTCCCGCTCGGCCGCGCGCTGCGGCCCGGACGGCGAGCCCGTCATGCTGCTGGAGCAGGATCGCCGCCGCTGGGACCGGCTGCTCGTCGGTCGCGGCCTGGCCGCCCTCGCCCGCGCCGAGGAGCTGGGCGGCGGCACGTACACGCTGCAGGCCGCGATCGCCGCCTGCCACGCGCGGGCGCGCACCGCCGAGGAGACCGACTGGGCGCGCATCGCCGAGCTCTACGCCCGGCTCGCAGCCCTGGCCCCGTCGCCGATCGTCGAGCTCAACCGCGCGGTCGCGGTGTCGATGGCCGACGGACCCGAGGCCGGCCTGGCGGTGCTCGATCCGCTGCTGGAGGAGCCGTCGCTGCGGGGGTACCACCTGCTGCCCTCGGTCCGCGGCGACTTCCTCTTCCGTCTCGGCCGCCACGCGGAGGCCCGCGCCGAGTTCGAGCGCGCCGCCGCGATGACCCGCAACGAGCGCGAGCGCACGCTCCTGCTCACCCGCGCCGAGGCCTGCGTTTGAGTGGTTGAGACAGGCGCTACGAGTGCGCGGCGTCGCGGCCCCTCGCGGCGAGGCGGGCGGCACCCAGCGCGGGGTCGCCCGCCGTGCCCGGCGTCGTGCCGCGGGCCTCGAGGGTCGCGAGGACCCCGCGGCGCACCGGCGTGTCGGCGACCAGCAGTCCGCCGGCGAGCACCACCGGGGCGGCCGGCGCCGCGAGCGAGTCCAGCGTCGCGACCAGCCGCGCGGCCGCGTCGGCGACGATCGCTCGGGCGTCCGGGTCGCCCGCGTCGGCCAGCTCGCAGACCAGCGGGGCCAGGGCGCCGAACGGCGGCAGGGCGCCCGCCCAGCGGACCAGGTCGTAGCGTGTCGCGACGCCCGCGTGCGCGGCCACCTCGCGGGCCAGGGGAGCGGACCAGCGGTGCGCGGCCAGCCGGGTCGCCTGTAGCCCCAGCCACACCCCCGAGCCCTCGTCGCCGAGCAGCCAGCCGAGCCCGTCGGCGACCCGGGTGACCTCCAGGCCCTCGACGAGGGCGGCGACCGCGCCCGTCCCGGCGATGAGCACCGCCCCCGACGGCCAGCTGCCGCCCGCGGCGAACGCCGTCACCGCGTCGCCGACCACCGCCATCTCGCAGCGCAGGCCCAGCGACCGCCACTCGGCGGCGAACGCGGCGGCGACCGCCGGGTCCGTCAGGGCACTGACCCCCGCGACCCCGACCACGCCGGCGACGACGGAGGCGGGGTCCAGGGTGCCGAGCGCCGACCGCAGCGCCGACCCGATGGCGCGTGCGGCCGGCGGTCCGCCGGCCGACGGGTTGCCCGGGCCGGCGGTCCCGCGGCCGAGCACGACGCCCGACACGTCCGTGACCACGGCCCTCGACGCGGTGCCGCCCGCGTCTATGCCCACCACCACGGAGCCCGCCGCCGGGCCCACCACGTCAGCCATGGCGTCGATGGAAGCATAGAAAATGCTTATTGACTAGAAGTTCAAGTGGTCGTAATTTTCATCGCCAAGACGACACGATGAAAAGGATGACCGAACGTGACGGGTGAGAGTGGCGGGCTGCTCGGGCGGCTGCGCATCGAGGGGCCGACGATGCCGGACGCCCTGGCGAAGATCGCCGAGACGATCCTGGGCGATCCGGAGACGGCGGCGCACGCGAGCATCGTCGACCTCGCCGAGCGCTCCGGCACCTCGACGGCCACCGTCACACGGTTCAGCCGCACGCTCGGCTTCAAGGGATACGCGAACCTCCGGGTGGCGATCGCGACCGAGACCGGGCGGGCCGAGCAGGCCCGCTGGGAGACCGACATCAGCGGGGACATCGCGCCGGAGGACCCGCTCGGCGACGTCCTCGGGGTGATCACCGCGGCGGACACCAGGGCGATCCAGGCGACCGCGGCCGGGCTGGACGTCGGCGCGGTCGAGCGGGTCGCCGAGGCGATCGCCGGCGCCGGGCGGGTGGAGATCTTCGGGCTCGGCTCCAGCGGCACCGCGGGCCGGGAGATGGCCTTCCGTCTCGAGCGCATCCGGGTCCCGGTGTGGTATCGCTCGGACAGTCACACCGCGCTCACCAACGCGGCGCTGCTGGGCCCGGGCGACGTCGCCATCGGGCTGTCGCACTCCGGCCGGACGCGCGAGGTGATCGAGACCCTCGCCGAGGCCGCCGACCACGGGGCGATGACGGTGGCGGTGACGTCGTTCGGGCGCACGCCGCTGGCCGAGGTGGCCGACGTCGTGTTCACCACCTCGGTCCACGAGACCACCTTCCGGGTCGCGGCCCTTTCCGCGCTGCACTCGCAGCTACTGGTCCTGGACCTCATCTACGTCGCGGTGGCGCAGCGCACCTATGAGCGCACCGCCGAGGCCCTCGAGCTCACCGTGCGCGCTGTCGACGCGCACCGGGTGCCCGATACGACCAACAACCGCAAGCGACCACGGAGGGACAAACCGCTGTGACCATCAGCAGTGCCGACTACGTCGAGGTGATCCGCGCCGCGATCGAGCGCGTGGGGACCACCCAGGGCGACAAGGTGGCGCACGCCGCCGACCTGATGACCGCGACGGTGCGGGCGGGCGGGGTGATCCAGGCGTTCGGCTGCGGGCACTCCGAGGCGCTCGCCATGGAGATCGCCGGCCGGGCCGGCGGCCTGGTGCCGACCAACCGCATCGCGCTGCGCGACATCGTGCTCTACGGCGGCGACCCCGTCAGCGCCCTGGCCGACCCGCGGCTGGAGCGCACGCCGAGCGTCGCGCACCGGCTCTACGACCTCGCCCCCGTCAAGCCCGACGACACGTTCGTCATCGCCTCCAACTCCGGCGTCAACGGCGCCGTGGTGGAGATGGCTCAGCTGGTCAAGCAGCGGGGCCACGCGCTCATCGCGATCACGTCGCTGCAGCACTCCTCGCGCGTGGACTCGCGGCACGAGAGCGGCCTGAAACTCGGCGACCTCGCCGACGTGGTGCTCGACAACGGTGCGCCCTACGGCGACGCGTCGCTGCCGCTGCCCGGCGGTGGCGCGGTCGGGGCCGTCTCCTCGATCACCGCGGCGCTGCTGGCGCAGCAGATCGTTACCGAGGTGGTGGCGCGCCTGCTGGCGCTCGGCATCACGCCGCCGGTCTACCTGTCCGACAACGTGCCAGGCGGACGGGAGCACAACGCAGCACTCGAGGCGCGGTACGCCGGGCGCATCCGGCGTACCGCATAAAGGGAGAGAGCCCGTCATGAACCCCTCACCTTCCGTGTCAACCTATCCCAGCCGGCGCGCCGTCCTGCAAACCGTCCTCGGGGCCGCCGTCGCGACGCCGCTGCTCGGCGCCTGTGTGACCAGCGGCGGCAACGACGACAAGCCGGCCGCGAACACCGGGGCGAAGAGCGCGGACAACCCGCTCGGCGTCAAGGACGACGCCCCGCTCGAGGTCGTCGTCTTCAAGGGCGGCTACGGCGACGACTACGCCAAGCACGCCGAGGAGCTCTACAAGTCCAGGTACCCGAAGGCGCCGATCGAGCACAAGGGCATCCAGAAGGTGGGCGAGGCCCTGCAGCCGCGCTTCGTCGCCAACACGCCCCCGGACGTGGTCGACAACACCGGCGCCGGCCGGCTGGACCTCGCCACCCTGGTCGGGGCCAGGCAGCTGACCGACCTGGCCGAGCTGCTCGACGCGCCCTCGTTCGACGACCCGAACACCAAGGTGCGCGACACGCTGCTGCCGGGCGTGGTCGACGACGGCACCTTCGACAAGTCGGTCCTGGTGCTGAACTTCACCTACACGGTGTGGGGCCTGTGGTACTCCAAGCCGCTGTTTGCGAGCAAGGGCTGGACCTACCCGAAGACCTGGGACGAGATGCTCACGCTCTGCGCCACCATCAAGGCGGCCGGCGTCGCGCCGTGGACCTACCAGGGCAAGTATCCGGAGTACATCAACGACCCGCTGCTGAGCATGGCGGCCAAGACCGGCGGCGTGGACCTCGTCAAGGCCGTGGACAACCTGGAGCCCAACGCGTGGAAGGCCGACGGGCTCAAGGCCGCCGCGGAGGCGTTCGCGGAGCTGGCCGGCAAGGGCTACATCATGAGCGGCTCGGAGGCGCTGTCGCACACCGAGGCGCAGGCCGCCTGGTGCCAGGGCAAGGCCGCGTTCATCCCGAGCGGCTCGTGGCTGGAGAGCGAGCAGAAGGACGTCGCGCCCAAGGGCTTCGACATGGTGATGGGGGCCGTGCCGTCGCGTACGGCGAGCGACAAGATGGGCGCGGCCGCGGTGCAGGCGGCCAGCTCCGAGTCGTTCCTGGTGCCGGCGAAGGCGAAGAACCCCGCCGGCGGGATGGAGTACCTGCGGATCCTGTTCTCGAAGCAGTCGGCGAAGGCGTTCGCGCAGAGCGCGGGCACGCTGCCGTCGGTGGCCGGGGCCACCGACGGGCTGACCCTCTCCAGCGGCCTGGGCTCGACCCGCGACGCGGTCACCGCGGCCGGCAAGGAGGCCTTCACCTACCGCTTCCGCACCTGGTACGCGCCGCTGGCCAAGGCCGTCGACGACGCGACCGGCGAGCTGGTGAACAAGCGCGCCACGCCCGCCGAGTGGGCCGAGCGCATCCAGAAGGCCGCCGACGCGCTCGCGAAGGACTCCAGCGTCAAGAAGTACACCCGCTGATGAAGCACGGTCGGCTCCGGTTCCTGTTCGGTGCGCTCGTGCCGGCCCTGGTGCTACACGTGGTCTTCGTGCTGTCGCCGTACGCGCAGGCGTTCTACCTCTCGCTCACCGACTGGACCGGCGTGGCCGGCGAGGCGCACTTCGTCGGGGTGGGCAACTACGCCCGCCTCGGCGGCGACTCCCTGTTCCTCGACGCGGTGCGCAACAACGCCGTCATGCTCGTGGTGGTGCCGCTGGCCACGATCGCCCTTGGCCTGTTCCTGGCGAGCATGCTGCACCTGGGCGGCCGTGACGGCCGCAAGGGCATCGCGGGCTCCCGCGTCTACCAGATCGTGTACTTCTTCCCGCAGCTGCTGTCGCTGGTCGTCATCGCGGTGCTGTGGCAGTTCATCTACAACCCGAACAACGGCCTGCTCAACGCGGTGCTGCGCGGGGCCGGGCTGTCCTCGCTCGCCCGCAGCTGGCTGGCCGAGCCGTCCCTGGCGCTGCCGGCCGTGATGGCAGTGCTGGTCTGGTCGTCGGTCGGGTTCTACATGGTGCTGTTCAGCGCGGCGATCGAATCGATCCCGAGGGAGCTGTTCGAGGCGGCCATGCTGGACGGCGCGAGCGGCTGGGCCACCTTCAGCCGGGTCACGTTGCCGCTGGTGCGCGACACCGTGCAGGTGGCGTTCGTGTACCTCGGGATCGCGGCCCTGGACGGGTTCGCCATCGTGCAGGTCATGACCGTCGGACCGGGCGGGCCGGACGGCGCCACCGAGGTGATCGGGCTGTCGCTCTACCGCAACGCCTTCACCTTCGGCAGGTTCGGCTACGCCTCGGCGATGGGGGTCGCGCTGTTCTTCGCGACGCTGACGCTGGCCGTCCTCGCGCTGCGGGCGGGCCGCAAGGAGAGGACCGAACTCGCGTGAAACGGGTCCTTCCCCACCTGGCGATGCTCTGCTGGGGCGTGGTCACCGCGCTGCCGCTGCTGTGGGCGGTGCTCAGCTCGTTCAAGACCGACGAGCAGATCCTCAACAACCCCTGGTCGGTGCCGACGACGCCGCACTTCGAGAACTGGTCGCGCGCCTGGAGCCAGGCCGACATCGGCCGGTACTTCCTCAACAGCCTCGTCGTCGTGGGCGGCGCGCTGCTGCTGACCATGCTGCTGGGCTCGCTGGTGGCGTACACGCTGGCGCGGTACGACTTCCGCGGCAACCGGATCGTCTACTACACGTTCGTCGTGGCCATGTTCTTCCCGGTGTTCCTGGCCCTCGTGCCGCTGTTCTTCGTGGTGCAGCAGCTGCACCTGCTCGGCACGTACCAGGGGCTGATCCTGGTGTACGCCGCCTATGCGTTGCCGTTCACCGTGTTCTTCCTGCACTCGTTCTTCCGCACGCTGCCCGGCGAGGTGGCCGAGGCCGCGTTCATGGACGGCTGCTCGCACGCCGGGGTGTTCTTCCGCGTCATGCTGCCGATGGCCCGGCCGGGCCTGGTTGCCATCGGCATCTTCAATTTCCTCGGGCTGTGGAACCAGTACCTGCTGCCGCTGGTTCTCAATCCCGACCCGGACCGGTACGTCCTGGCGCAGGGCCTGGCCTCCCTGTCGGTCAGCCAGGGCTACCGCAGCGACTGGAGCGGACTGTTCGCCGGCCTCACGATCGCCATGCTGCCGGTGCTCGCCGCCTACGTCGCCTTCCAACGCCACATCCGAGCCGGTATGACCGCCGGCGCGGTCAAGTAACTCCCCCCATCCCCTCGCAATTGGGAGGACTCCGCTCATGTCAATCGGTAAACGTCGATCTTTGGCGGCTGTGTCCGGCATCGCGCTCGTCGGCGCGATCGGCGCGGCCGCCATCACCGCGGCGACGGTCGGCACCGCCAGCGCCGCCGCGAACAACTGCGGATACCTGTTCGACGACTTCAACTACAGCTCGTCCGCGGACCCGGCGCTGACCGCGCACGGGTGGGTGCCGCGCACCTACTCCGGCGGCCCGGGCGTGCCCGGCGCCACCTGGTCGGCCAACAGCATCTCCTTCCCGACCAATGGCGGTCAGAAGGTCATGCAGCTGACCGCGTCCACGGACGGCACCGGCGGGGGAACCAACCAGGCCGAGCTCTACAGCAGCCAGAAGCGGTACCTCGAGGGCACCTACGCCAGCCGGATCCGCTTCACCGACACGCCGCAGAGCGGCAACGACGGCGACCATATCAACGAGACGTTCTTCACGATCAGCCCGCTCAACGGCGATCTCGACCCGACCTACAGCGAGCTGGACTTCTCGGAGTACCTGCCCAACGGCGGGTGGGGCGAGACCGGGCCGATCAACTACCAGACGACCTGGTACACGTACCGCAACGAACCGTGGTACGCCGACAACGTGCACTCGGAGCAGCGGCAGAGCCTCGACGGCTGGCACGACCTGGTCGCCACCGTCTCCGACGGTCACGTCATCTACTACATCGACGGCCGGCAGGTCGGCGACCACTCCGGCAAGTTCTACCCGCGCCAGACGATGACCATCAACTGGAACCTGTGGTTCATCGACACCGCGGCGCACACCGGCGGCCTGAGCACCTACATCCAGCAGGTCGACTGGGTCCTGTACGCGAAGAACCAGGTCCTCACCCCGAGCCAGGCGACGGCCCAGGCGGCCGCCTACCGCAGCGCGGGCAACACGTTCACCGACACGGTGGACTCGTCCGGCCCGTGCGTGACCCCGTCCGGCTCCGCGTCGCCGTCGACCTCGGCGTCGCCGTCCAGTTCCCCGTCGGCGTCGCCGTCGGTGTCCAACCCGCCGGCCACCGACTGCTCCACCGCTCCCGAGTGGTCGATCAGCGCGGCGTACCCGGCCGGCCAGACGGTCAAGCACGAGAAGAGCGCCAACGGCGACCCGAACGGCCCGCCATCGGGCCAGGGCAAGCACCTGTGGCGCGCCAAGTGGTGGACCCAGGGCTCCGAGCCCGGCTGGACCGCCAACTGGGAAGACCTCGGCCACTGCTGAGTCCGCGGTAACCCCGACCGGGCCGGCGCCCCTCACCCGGGGCGCCGGCCCCTTCGCGGATCGGTTCAGAAGAGCGTCAGCGGCTCGATCGGCTCCGGGTCGGGCAGTGGCGGGAGACCGGGCACGCGGGCGCGTACCTCGTCGTGGAAGCGGCGAGCCAGCTCCGGCGCGTCGGCGTTGTCCGGGGTGTGGATGAAGACCGTCGGCGAGCGGCCCTCGAGCAGCCACGCCGCGGTGACGCCCACCCAGCGCCGCCAGCCCTCGACGGTCCGCGCGGGATCGTCGCGGCCGAGGTACCGGACGATCGGATGGCCGGTCAGCGCCTCCTCGCGCAGCGGCGTGCGCGGCTTCTTGGTCCAGGCGTCGCGCTCCGCGTCGCTGGTCGGCGGGGTCTGGAAGAACGAGGTCGTGTCGAACGGGACCCACTCGGCCGCGGCGGCGGTGAGGACCGCCTCGAGCTCCCGCGTCGCCCGCGCGTCGGCGAAGAAGGCGGGGTGGCGGACCTCCACGGCGTAGCGGTACGACGCCGGGAGCCGGCGCAGGAAGGCGGACAGCGCGGGCACATCCGCCGGGGCGAATGAGCCCGGCAGCTGGATCCACAGTGCGTGGGCGCGCGGCCCCAGCGGCTCGATCGCGTGCAGGAAGGCGCGCAGTTCCTCCTCGGCCCCGGCCAGCCGGTGCTCGTGCGTGACGGCCCTCGGCAGCTTGGGCAGGAGGCGGAAGGCCGGATCGGTCTGCTGCGCCCACGAGGCCGCGGTCTCGCGGGACGGGGTCGCGTAGAACGTCGTGTTGCCCTCGACCGCGTTGCACCAGCCCGCATAGGCTCGCAGGCGTTCGCCCGCCGGCAGCGGGTGCGCCACGAAGCGGCCCTGCCAGGCCTTGAGGGTCCACATCGCGCAGCCGACGTGGAGCGGCGGTGGGGTCACGGTGTCGTCTCCGGGGTGCTGGTCGGTAGGCTGAATGTTCGGAGCGGCGCTCCGGATCGGAGGGTACGGCGGTGGGCGAGGCGGTGCGCGCGGACGCGCGGCGAAACTACGAGCTCGTGCTCGCCGCGGCGCGGGAGGCCTTCGCCGAACACGGTACCGAGGCCTCGCTGCGCGACGTCGCGCGGCGGGCCGGGGTCGGCATCGGGACCCTGTACCGGCACTTCCCGACCCGCGAGGCGCTGCTCGAGGCGCTGATGCGCGACGGGTTCGACCGTCTTCGCGAGGAGGCGGTCCAGTTGTACTCCGCCGCCGACGCCCGTTCCGCTCTGGTCGAGTGGCTGGGGCGCATGGCGAGCGGCTCGAGCGAGTACCGGGGGCTGCCCGAGTCGGTGCTCGCGGCGCTGCACGACGAGGGGTCGCCGCTGCACGAGTCGTGCGCCGCGATGCGGGCGGCCGGGGCGCGGCTGCTGGAGCGGGCGCAGGCGGCCGGCGAGGTGCGCGCCGACGTCACCCCCAACGAGCTGATCGCGCTGGCCGGCGGGGTCGCCTGGGCCAGTGAACGCTCGGTTGAGCGGTCCGGCGACGGGTCGAAAGAAGGCCCCGCGCTGCTTCGCCGGCTGCTCGCGCTCGCCGTCGAGGGCATCTCACCGCGTTAGCGCCTGGTTCATCTTGCGCGGGATGCTGCCAGGCGGAATCTGGCCCGCCGCAGCCCCGCCTCAGTCATGAACCAGGCGCTAGCCTTGCTCCGTGTGAGCCAGACGACACGGGGGAGGCGTCGTGGCACGGATCGTGGTGGTCGGCGGTGGCGGGACAGGCATCGGGCGCGCGGTCGCGCGGCGGTTCCGCCAAGAGGGTGATGAGGTAGTCGTCGTCGGCCGGCGCGCGGAGGCGCTCGACGTCGCCGCCAGGGAGATCGATGCGGTACCCGTGGTGGCCGATCTCGCCGAGCCGGAGGGCGCCCTGCGCGTGGCCGACGAGGTCGAGCGCCGATACGGCCGCGTGGACGTGCTCGTCAACAATGCCGAACTGAGCCCGCCGGACGGCCTGCCACAGGGCGATGGCCGCGCCGGCGCGGTGGCGTGGGCGGCGTGGCACTGGACCGCGAGCTTCCGCGCCAACGTCCTGACCGCGGCGCTGTTCACCGAGGCCCTGCGCGACCTGCTGTCCCGCGACTCGCGGGTCGTGCTGGTCAGCTCGATCGCGGCGATGCGAGGTTCGAGCTCGGGCTCCTACACGGCGGGGAAGGCCGCGCTGCACCCGTATGCGATCGACCTGGCCGGCTCGCTGGGCCGCCTGGGCGCAACCGTGAACGTGGTGGCCCCCGGCCTCATCGACGAGACGGAGTTCCTCGCCGGCCGCGTGAGCGACGAGCGCCGCGACACGCCGGCCGGCCGGACACCGAACGGCCGGGCCGACTCGGTGGAGGACGTCGTAGCCACGGTGCTCTGGCTGGCGTCGCCGTCGGCCGGCCACGTGACGGGCCAGATCATCCAGGTCAACGCCGGCGCCGACCCCGGCCGCTGACGGCGCCCGCGCCACCACCTTGCGCACGGCGTCGTGATCGTGCCGCGGGGTGGCGCGGTCTTCGGCCTGCTGGGGTGCCCGCGCCCGCTGCGTTGCGCATGGCGTCGGTCTCGGTGGTGCCGTGCTCGTGGCGTGGGGTTGCGCGGTTCCTGGGCCTGCTGGGGTGCCCGCGCCCACCACCGCAACGCCTCGGCGAGGGTGTCCCGAGCCTCGCGCTGTCGCGGCTGGGCCCGGTGGCGGCCGCTGAGGGCTCGTGGAGCGGTCCTGCCGTCTGTCGGCGCGCTGACCCGCGGACACGCGCGCAGCGCCCGCAGACGCCCGCAGACGCGCGCGGCGGGGCCGGCGGCGGCGGGGACACCACGGGCGTCGCC
>NZ_JBEPDB010000074.1:0-47628 GCF_040300025.1 Dactylosporangium sp. NPDC000555
CCATCAGCTGTTGCATCTCCTCACGACCAGCGGGCGCACGGTCTGCCGCAAGACCTCAACAGGGTCCGATCCGAAGAGTGCTGACCCGCCAGCCGATACAGGAGCCATCCTGCATCCGCAGGCTGACAAGAACCTATGAGATCCGGATGGGGTAGTTGAACAGCGAATCGGCTTGGATCCCTGCTGCGCCGCAAGTATCGGGTCGGAGAGTACACAGCAGGCTCGCGCTGGACGGCATACCTCCGGCCCGCGAACGAAGCCAAGCGGGACGTCTCGATCTACAGTTCCCAGACGGTGCTGGGGTTGGCCATGGCTTGCTTCAGGTCGACGATGTTGCCGATGTCGGCCAGTGGCGAGGTCCGCGCGACATCGACGATTCCGCTGACGACCGCCTGGACTGCTACGGCGTCGCCTGCTGCCAGAGCGTGGTCAAGGCCGGCGAACAGCCGCTGATGGGTGTCGCGACGCTCGGCGTAGACCCGGTCAAGGTAATCCCTCAGAGCCTCTTGCGAGGCTCGGATCCTCGCGATCTCAGCCTCGCGAAGCGTTCGCAGGTACTCCCGTTTCGTGCTCTCCGCCTGATGGGCCTTGAACCCGTCGTGGAGAAGACCAACGATCAGGCTCAGGGCCCTGAACGCGTCCTGGGCACTGGCCTGCAGCTCTTTCGATTTCGGGCGTACCGGGGTGCCTTCCAGCACCTCCTTCTTCTCCGCCATGTGGTGTCCCCTCTTACGCGGGTTTACGGTATTTGAAGATCAGTCTTCCGGTGTCCGCGTCGAGGTTGGAATTCTCGTCGGCGACGGGCGCAACAGCTACCTGCTGCACCGCCTTGACCAGACTCCACGCCAGCTCGAAACGATCACCATGAATCGCCGGGTCGAGCGGACCGTCCCCCAGCGCGTCGATGGCCTTCGACGCCCTAGCGGCGAGCCAGGCAAGAGTATGGTCCTTCTCCTGCGCCTGCTCCCGCACGCCGTGGAAGAGCCGGTCAACAACATTGAGGCTCTCGATGGCGAGATCGAACGCTCGCCGGTGCTTCTCGGCCTCCGTCATCGCCTTCTCGCCCTGCTTGTACGCTGTGGCGCCAGCGGAACCCACGACGATCCCACCTACGACAGCTTTCCCGAGCACGCCGCCCAGAGCCCTGCCACCGCCACCCGACGCGAGCGTGCCGCCACCCATGAACGCCTCACGCGCGGCTTCCCGAGCTGCGCCGTGAAGGTCCGAGGCAGCCGCGCCCGTGCTGGCTGTCGCGATCTGGTTCATGCCGTGACGCAGAAAGCTCCACACCGTGTGACCGGCCTGAGCTGACAGAACGAGCCCTTTGGCCCAGCCCTCCGGATCGAGGTCGAGCTTCGGCTGCGCCATGACCTGCAAGCTGGTGGAGAACTCAACGCCGTCGAGGATGAGCAGTTCACTGACGCGCACCTGCATGTTGTTGCGCATCAGGACGTCGCGCATTCGCAGAACAACGTCGTTATGGACCTGCTCGTGCTGGCGGCCGAACGCCTGCAGCTGAACGTTCGTCCGTTCGTGCTCGGCAAGGTGCTTGCTGTAGCGATCCGAGTAGGCGGCCCAGAGTTCACGCGTCTGCGCCTCTGCCCGCAAGCGCCGGACACCGCCGTAAACGCCCGCTGCCACAACGCCTGCACCCGTGATGACAGCGGTGGCTGCGAGGACGATCGGGACGGGCCGTATCACCATTCGTACCATCGGCAGTACCTCCGTCACGTTCGTCTCGCCCGCGGATGTTATCGCCCTTCTCGGCTCGAGCGGTGAGCGGACCTTGCGGGTAGGGCGCCGCGCACAACCACGAATCGTGACGATCTCCGATGTCGCCGCCGCGCGGGACCTGCGGCAGAGCGGATGCGCGGCACTTGATCTGAGTTGGCCAACGTCAGCGCCTGACAGGTGTCGGTCCTCGCCCAAGGCACGCCGACTCCGGATGACCGTGCCGCAGTCGGAGAGGGCGGTAGCCCGTTCAAGCCGGGCCGAGTCCGGGGTGCATCGTTGGTCGAAGCGACCCCACGCCCACTTTGCGGCAAATTCAGGCGCACGCGCCCAGCCAGTGATGTGCGCACTTCGGCGGCCGGACACTACCGCTAACATCGTCGATGTGATGTATATAGTCGTGGTTGATCGACCGGTGCCTGCGGGGCGGAGGTATGTCACAAAAACGACACCCATTGCCATGCCATCTGGCGAGAAGGTCCAGCTGGCATTGATTGTGCACAAAGACGCTGGCCGCAACCGATCAACCCGGTCCTACCTGACCCACATCGGAGTATCGCTTCGGTCTGCAAACCAAAAGGCAAGCACCTACGATACTCGCATCAAGCTCGAAGAACTCTTCGATATAGTGCCATCATCCCTTGAATGCGAGCATGTCACTACCGGGACGAACCGTGACAATTTGGCACACCTCCTGACCACCCGCAGCGGTGATGTAGTCGCAGTCCAATCGGAAGTAGCGGCAAGTGTTCTAGATTCAATTGCACGGCTGCGTCCAGGCATGGGCGCGGTTATAGATTGGCTTGAGGCCCTCCGCAACTCAGATGAACTTGGATTCACCGAGCGAGAGATATTGTGGCGGGAACATCGGGACGCCATCAATCTTGGTTTGCGAATTGGCGGCTTCTCGTCGACTCCCCTGCGTGCCTGGAGGCGCCCCAGCAACAATCAGCCGTTTGTCGCTGGCGTCGTCCCGTATCCGCGCCCAAGAACACTGGAAAGCAACCCGTCGGCGTCGCCCACCCAGATCGAACTGCCCGGCGAAGGCTACGAGCAGTCGGCAACGGGGCGAGAGGAGCTGTATCACCCGCGACTCGCCGGTCTTGCGAATCCAACGGAGCCGAGACTGATCGATCATGACGCGAGAGCGTTTCCCGGATGGTCTCGCCAGCGTACCCCTGAAATGCATGTCCACGTCTTCGCCGATGGGAATCGGCGAATGGAAATTATCAATATTGATGCAAGTGGCGTGGAGGCGAGGACCGGTGCCGATCTCATCTATTACCACGTCAACACCGAGAGTTTCGTTCTTGTGCAGTACAAGCGATTGGTGGGGCGGAGCTATCCGGTGGATGAGCGCCTTGTTGATCAATTGAATCGCATGGAACGTCTTGCCAAACTCAATAGAAATCCGACCAGGCCGCACGAGTGGAGAATCGGTCCCGAGTTCAGCTTTCTGAAACTCGCAGACATCAAACAGAAAAACGTTCCACCCGACCGCCTCGTCAATGGGCTTTATCTTTCGACGTCATACACCCGAATGCTGCTCGCCGAAAACCTCACCCGGCTTGGTTACGACTCCGTAGAGCGGCACCTCAGCAATCAGCAGTTCATTGATCTCGTCGCACACGGGCTGATAGGAACAGTGGGCGTTAGTGTGGAACAAATCCGCGACATCATTACCGGACTTCTAGATAATGGCGAAAGCGTTGTTATCGCCAAAGACGTCAGCAACGAGACCCTCACCGAGAGGCAGCGACGACGGCGCTCCAGAAGTGCTACGCCAGCCCGATAGAATCATGGTCGTACGCAGCGAAGGAGGCCAGTGGTTGCGATAAAGATCAAGGCGGCGAGCCGGGACAAGTAGGCGTTGGTCAGATCCGCATCCGGGCCGACTGGAGCTGGAACACGCGCCTCGGGATTAAACCCGCCCACTTCAAGGCTCCTACTGATCGCCCAACCACATGCAGCCAACGCCCCTGTGTGGATCTATGAATTCGCTGGCATCTCGTCGTGCTTAAGCGGACGATCGTCAAGTGACAGTGAAGGTGGACGTGGACGTCGTTTGGGCAGCGCTTCGGTCAACCCGGGCCGAGCCGCCCTCTGGCATCAGGGGAGGGCGCCGAAAGACCTATGCAGCCGCGCTTGAACAGGCGCAGCAGATGTTTACCGCCGCCATGAGCGTGGGCGTCGCGACCCGTCCGCTGCTGTTGTTCTACGGCTTGTCACAGGGTGGCCGGGCCATCGCGGCTGCTGCCAAGCACGTGCCTAACAACGATTACCCGCTCGTCGGGCACGGCATCAAGGCCAACACGTCCACCCTCGTCGGCCCCCTCGCTGACGTCCAGGTGCATTGTGACAACACAGTCACGGGCAGTTTCACCCGCTTGTCGAGAATCCTCGATTCTCCTGTCTGGGACGGCACCGCCCCGGTAACTCTCGGCGAGTTGTGGAATACCTTGCCCGAGGCTAGGGTCTTTCCGCTCGGGCATCCAAACGACGACGCCGGCCCGCTTCCGGTGACCGTCGACGAGTCCAGCGTGTTCTCTCAGGGCCCAACGACTCCGCCGGTGCAGCTCATCGTGACAGGCATTGCGTCCGGCCTCATGCCGCCCCCGCAGCACCAGGACGCCGCGCCAGCGTTGGAGGCATTTCTCGGCAAGTATCCGAAGCTCGTTGGACACATGGCGATGTATCCCAAGGGTGTATATCCCGATGGGCAGGGCGGTACCGTCCACCTGGCCTACTCCTGCAGCCATACCGGCTACCACGAGCGGACCGCCGAAGCGCTTACACACAGCACCAGCTATCGCCTGCACGACCGGTATGCCTTCCCGGCCGTTGGCGCGAACACCGACTCCCTTCACCCGGTCATGGCGTGGTGGGCCGTCCTGTTCGCGTTGTCCATGCTCGCTCGATACCACCCTGAGGCATGGGCGGACCACATCGCCGTGGACAGCAGCAAAGTTGCCGTGCGGATCGAGCACCTGCTGACGGAGGCGTTAACAGCTGTGCCGGAACTTCTCCTCCAGACGATCCTGGACGTGTCGCAGTAGCCTATCGGAGGGCGCCGAGCCGACGTGCCCTCGTGTGCGGGCGCCGAGAGCGGATGACGATTAAGGAGGTGCGCGCTGTCGTCGGCATGAGTGCGCGCCGGCTCCCTGACGACATCCACTACGCAACGCAGCCAAAGCGGAGACCCGTTCGATCGCGCGGGGCGCCAGCCTTGCGTCAAGCCCAAATCTCTGCCCGACGTTGAGCGATAGCCACACCTGGCGATCCCTCCCAGGGCCCCGGCAAAGTCGTTATGCGTGTCCGGCTTGAGGTGGTTGGTGTAGACGCGCCCTTGCTCTGCATAGCAGGACGGGCATGACCGGTTCGGAAGATCATCGAGGTTCCTACGCCTTGTTGATCGTTCCCGAAGTGAGCCATGCCCGCATCGCCATCATCGCTGATCACATCATTGTTGGCCGCACGGGCCGGGCTCCGTCCACCGGAGCTGACCGCCGGTCTGCCCGCAGCCTTGGCCGCAGTTCCCGATCCACGCGCCCGGCGGGGCGTCCGCCATCACCTGACCGTGGTGCTCACGGCGGCTGTCTGCGCGGTCGTGGCCGGTTACCGCTCCTACACCGCGATCGCTGAGTGGGTCGCCGACCTGCCCGCCGACACCGCGGTACTGCTGGGCATCGACGCGAATCGGCGACCATCCGAAGCGATGATCCGCAGACTGCTCCAGGCCATCGACCCGGATCTGCTCACTGCCGCGATCGGGAGCTGGCTTGCCGCAAGGATCCCGGCACCAGCACCCGGATCCAGACCAGCGATCGCCGTGGACGGTAAGACCCTGCGCGGCTCACGCACCCGCGACAGCGCCGCTCGGCACGTCCTCGCCGCCGCCGATCAGCACGCCGGCATCATCCTGGCCAGCACCGACGTCGACACCAAGACCAACGAGATCACCCACTTCACCGCCCTGCTGGATCAGATCGGCGACCTGCGCGGCACCGTCGTGACCGCCGACGCGCTGCACTGCCAACGCGACCACGTCGTCTACCTCGCCGAGCGCGGCGCGCACTGGATCCTGACCGTCCAGGGAAACCAGCCCAGCCTGCACCAGCAACTGGCCGACCTGCCCTGGCGGCTTGTTCCTGTCGCCGACCGCACCACCGACCGCGGTCACGGCCGCCGAGAGATCCGCACCCTGAAGATCCTGTCCGTCTCCACCGGCATCGACTTCCCCCACGCCGCCCAAGCGATACAGATCCGCCGCCGCCGACGCCGGCTCGACGAACCTCGACGCTTCCCCACCGAGACCGTCTACGCAATCACCGATCTCCTTGCCCACCAAGCGAAACCGATGCACCTGGCCGACTGGATCCGCGGCCACTGGTCCATCGAGAACAAACCCACTGGGTCCGCGACGTCAGCTACGACGAAGACCGCTCCCAGATCCGCACCAGCAATGGCCCACACGTCATGGCCGCACTCCGCAACGCCGCCATCGGCGCCCTGCGCCTCGCCGGCGCCACCAACATCGCCGCCGCCAACCGCCACCACGCCCGCGACGCCAACCGACCACTGGCCCTATTCGGCATCACCTAACGAGGTGCCAGGGGTCATACTCGGCGCCATGGAGGACTGGGGTTCGGTGGCGCGGGCTGCACAGGAGCGTGGTGACTGGGATGAAGCAATCGCGGTTGTCGGCTCCGTTGCCGAGTGTTTCAGCCCGGACCCCTACCTTCACAACGCACACCTGTGGCACATGGACCTGCTCGCGAGGGCAGGGCGGCTCGATGAACTCGCCCGCCGGGGCGAGAGCGATCGGTGTGCACGCCGACGGCTGGACCGCCTGCTGTACGAGCAGGGGCGCGGCAGCGACCTCCGGCATCGTGCCGAACGCGGCGACAAGACCGCGTTCTACATGCTTGTGCACCTGCTCCGTGATCGGGGCGACGAGAGAGCGGCTCGCCAGGCGCTTGCCGACATCGATCAGACAGACGTGTACACGACGCAACTCGCGCACGAGCCGCGCACTCGCGTTGAGCGGAACGGCAGCGGTTAGTGGCAGTGATCAACACTTCGGGCGTCATCGAGCCGACTTTGCCGGGGCCCTGCGATCCCTCCCGCCAGGCAGCATTCCGTATGCATTACGCAAGCTGCCACGTTTCGCTGATGATCGCGACGTCGCTGCGCCCGTCGGTCCGTTCCCATGTTCGGTGGGACCCGCCGAGGATTCGAACCTGACCGCGGACCCGGCGAAGGATCTACTGGTCGCGCGCGCTGCCCTCCGCACTCCGCGCCTCCGATCGTAAGCCAGTCACGACAGGGCAAACATCTCATAGGCTGTAGCGATCGATGTCCAGGCGCAGCACATCATTCAAGATCAATGGCGTGGGCATTTGGTGCGTGTCACCCCTTCGACACTGATCTTGGTAAAGGTTCACCAAGATCCGTTGCACCCCAGTACATCAGCGGCTGACCCGAGCGGGCATTCACCCGGTCGGGTATCGCTGTTTCCCGACTGCTGCACGGCGACAACGATGAGCGACGTGCCGCGCGACGTCCCGGCCCCGACCGAACAGATGATCACCGCGCTCATCCCGGCACCACTCCCCCGCCGCCGGCCTTCCCGGCCATCCCTGCCACGCCTGCCCGCGCCGCGAACCCTGGCCGATCCCGCCGAACCACAGCTCGACGTCAGCCGACTCGACCCGTCCGGCCGGATCTCGGCCCGCCCGCTGCTCCGCCTGCTGCACTGGGCGCCCGGACACCGGTTGCGATTCGACGTTTTCGAGCACACCATCACCGCCACCTCGAGCCGGACCGGCACCGCCATCAGCGCCAGCGGCCTGCTCGCCATCCCCGTGGCCGTCCGGCACCTGGGCCGGCTGGCCACCGGTGACACCGTCGTCCTCCTCGCCGATCCCGCCCACGACCTCCTCGTCATCCACCCAGCGCGCATCGTGGCGCGGCTGCTCACCGACCGCCGCGGCGGGGCCGATGCCAGCTGACCGCACCCGGCTCGACGCGGCCTGGACAGCCCTCGCCGAACTGGGCATCACCCTCGACGACCTGCAGCAAGACGCCCGGCCGCCACAACCTACCGTCGAGGCATACCTGCCCAAGGTGGTAGCCGCCGCAGGCCCCGGATCCCGACGCGCCTACCGCACCTATTGGACCCGCATGGCGATGACCTGGCGCAACCGGCCCATCGACACGATCACCGCCACCGAGGTCCAGGCGATGCAGGTCCAGGCCGCCGAACACGCCACGGCCCGCCGCAACCACCGCGACGGCCGCTACGCCGGCGAAATCTTCCTCGCCGCCGCCCGCGCCTTCTACAACCGCACCATCGCCGACAACCTCATCAACGCCACCGACAGCCCAGCCCACCAAATCGGCAAACCCCGCCGACTCCCCAGCACCCGCCGCGCCCTCACCTATACGGAACTCGCCGACATCAACCAGGTCGCCCGTACCACCGGCAACGACCCAATCCTCGACGCCCTGCTCCTGCGCCTGCACACCGAGACCGCCTGCCGCCGCGGCGGCGCCCTCAACCTCCGCCGCATGGACCTCGACACCGACCGCGGCCTGGTCCTGTTGCGCGAGAAGGGCGGCACCACCCGATGGCAACCGATCAGCCTCGACCTCGCCACCCGCCTCGCCGAACACGCCCGAATCCGGGGTGCGGTCCTGCCGACCGACACGTTGCTGCGCTACCGCAACGGCAGACCACTCACCGGGCGCCGGTACGACCACCTCTGGCACCGCATCGGCCACCACCTGGCCTGGGTCGCCGTTCACGGCGTCACCGTCCACTGACTACGCCATACCACCTTGACCTGGGTCGAACGCCACTTCGGCTACGGCATCGCCCGCGCCTACGCCGGCCACACCGACACCACCGGACCAGCCACCACCACCTACATCCGCGCCAACCTGCAAGACGTCGCAAAAGCACTCGCCGCCATGACCGGCCAACCCCACCCCCTCGCCACGGCCGATCACCGGTCGACAGGTACATCTACATCGGCTTAAACACGCTGTCACACCCCGCGCAACCACCGAGCGCGCGGATGCGGCATGAGCGGAAACGTCGCCCGCAGCGCAAGTACGCCGATCGGCTGGCCTGGTCGAACGCAACAAGGCAGAGGCCCAGCCGAATCGAGCATGGCGTTTTTGGGCGGATTTTCCCACTGATGGTTCCGCGAGCCGCGGCGATCTTGCCGCGGCTGAGTATCGTCAGCTCCGGCTTCCACCAATCGCGTTCCTGGTTTCCCGCAGCAAGACGCCAGTGGCAAGCGTGTGCGGATGTTCTGCGCCTAAGACCGTGGTCCGTCCAGCAAACGCTGCCTCCAGCCAACCGGCGGCCGCCTCAAGAAGGCCCGGTGCGGGCGAGCCAATCGCCGAAGTTATGCAAGCTGTTCAGAGTTCCCGGAGCCGACCGACCCAGGATTCGTGCGCTATCGTCGATCAGGTCCATCCATGCATTCGCGGCTTCATCCGGATCCATGTTCTCGGAGGTGTAAAGCAAGTAGTTGTTTCGAATTGTCAGGGTCTCCGGGTGATCTGGTCCCATGCATCGCGTAGCGTCGGCGAGCAGCGCGGTAAAGTCAGCGGCCGCGACGTCACGTGCACCTGCCTCACCCATGACGTTCGCAAGATTCCCGCGGGCGGCGAGCGTGTCCGGATGCTCTGGCCCAAGCACTCGCGTGCGCGTGTTGACAAGCCGCTGCAGCAGCGAGACAGCCGCCTCTGCGCCGTCCCCGCACTCGCCGACCCAGCGGGCGTGGGCCCCCTGCGCGGCGAGCGTGTCCGGGTGATCGGGGCCGAGCGCTGCGAGCCGGTCCGCCGCGAGCTGTGCGTACATCGCGAGGGCGGTCTCGCCGTCGCCGCCCTCGCCGTACATTCCGGCGAGCATGGAACGCGCATCGAAGGTATGCACATCGGCTGAACCAAACAGCCGTTCGCAGTCCGCCACAATGTGCTGCATCTCGTGAATACCTTCGGCGATGGCGCCCGCCTCGAAGCGGCAGAATGCGAGGTTGGCTCGCGCCACGACGGTGCCTTCGTCCTCCGGTCCCTTCATGCGCTCGAAGTCTCGGACTAGCGCTTCGTGGAGGGGAATCGCCGCGGTGTAGTCGCCGGTCTTCGCTCGCCACCGAGCGGCATGGCCCCGCAGTACCAGCACCTCCGGGTCGTCCGGTCCCAGGCGCCGCATCGCCGCGGCAACCACGTCGTCGAAGTATTCGGCAGCGCCTCCCGGATCGCCGCCCTCGCCCTGGCGTACGCCGGCGAGCACCAGCACGTAATGCCCGTTCAGCCCTTCAGGCTCGTCGCGATCGTGACGACGTAGGGCGTTGACGTTTGCGCGCATCGTCAGCGCTAGACTCGTTGCTCGATCCCCGCGGAGCCAGTGCAGGAGCAGCGTGTCAGCGGCCGCCCAGATGACCGCTGAGCGCTGCACGCTGTCGAGCGCTTCGCGCGTAACCCGCTGAACCAGCGCATGTACTCTGACGATGTCACCGTCGTGACGGAGCAGGCTCAGCCGATACAGCGCTCGCAACCCATCGCGGATCGTGTCGCCCTCGAGGAGACGATGGTCGCCGGACGAGCCGGCGGCCTTCCAGATCTCGTACGAGATCCAGGTCCGGGCGGCGTCTTCGGCAACGACATCCGTCGGAATGCCGTCCGGATCCAGAACGCTGAGCAGCTCCATCAGTGGCCGCGCCACACCGGCCGGATCCAGTTGATTCGCGAGTTCCATCGAAAGTGACCAAGTGGTCGCCACCGTATCGCGGTGCTCGTCGGGCAGCGCCTCGGGTTCGGGCAGCAGTTCGGTCAGCCGCCTCCGGCGATCCGCGAAACGGCGCCGGTATTCGCTGCACCGCAACTGCCGATCCAGGATGAACGCCGCCGCCTGGGCCAATGCGAGCGGCAACCCCTGCAAGTCGGTTGCGACACCGTCGATGTCATCGCCGAGCGTCCGCTGTTGCCGCAGTGCCGATCGGAGATAGCGCGAGGCTTGCGCGGGGCTGAAGACATCGACATCGACCAAGCGACGGCCGTGCCCGGCGAAGGCCGCATCGCGCCGCCTCGTGGTGACGATGGTCCTGCCCCGAGGTCCTCGGGGCCAGAGATCCCGAAGGTCGGCCGGTGCCCGCACGTCATCGAGGACGACGAGCCAGTCTTCTTCGGTGTCGGCGAGCCATGCGAGGAACCGGTCGGCGCCCCGCTCGGCATCCTCCTGCGCGCCGAAGGCCACCCGCGCCGCCTCGGCAAACGTTGCCACGATCAGATCCCGGGACGATGCGTTGACCCAGATGATCGCCGCTGTGGCAGTTCTGGCTCGGCGCGCGAAGTCGGCCGCGAGCTGTGTTTTGCCGACGCCGCCGAGCCCGGTCAGCACCACGCTTCCCCCGGCCGGAAAGTCGTCCAGAAACCCGACGCGGTTCTGGAACGCAGCCGCCGCAGCGGGAACGATGCCGGCTCGCGGCGATGTGGTGTGCCGCCCGGTGTCGCTACGTCGGTTCAATGCTTCGACGGCCAGGTCCAGCGCCCTGGTCTCGACGGAGCCGGGCGCGAAGGTAGTCAATAAGTCCTTGTGCGCGCTGAGGTGAGTCTCGATCGCGGTTCGGCCCATGAACGCCACAGGTACCGGCGTCACAGCTTGCAACTTGGACTGGAACCATCGCAGTTCGCCAGGGGTCGGGTCGAGGGGAACGACAAGGGTCCACGCCACCATCGCGGGCTGGCGGCGGACTGCTGTCTGCAGAGAATCCAGGATTTGTTGTCGTTGAGAAGGCCCGAGTCGCCCGTGGAACCGCTTGATTTCGTAGATGTGCAGCCCACCGTCGACCGGTACCTGCACGTCCACCCCGCCGTCGCCACCGCTGCCGTCGACACGCAGCGCGTTCGGCAGGATTCGCGTCAGCAATGCGGCCAGGAGCCGTTCCGTTTGGTCGGCGCTGTACTCGAACCACGGGACAGGTCTCGACACGCTGGCAACACCCTCCGATCGCTACGCAGAGGCGTGGCATAAACACTCACTTAAACATCGATCACCACCGTATGACAAGTTCACGCCCCGGCAATGGTGTTTGGCCGGCTCGGCAGCGAGAGGCTTTGTGAGCACTGTGATTGGCGCGCTGGTTGAAACTGCGGTGCGGGACTTCTCGAACCGCGCGGCCGGCCCGAAAGTGTCGGTGTCTTGTGATAGACCTCAGCGGACGGCTGCTCTCCGCACCCCTCGGGGAGTAACCGACCCAGTCAGTGCTCTCTTTAGCACATCAGCCCGCCTAACCGGTAGGGCCGTGCAGCATGAGCTCTTTTTCGCGCGTGAGTGATGCGAGGTGATCGGTCTTGACGCGGTCGTCGGGCTGGTCCTCACGTCCTTTGTGGACTTTAGTCGGTGTTGGTGGTTCGCGTCGAGGTTGGGCTCTTGCGGGGCGGTCGGCGTTTGCCAACACCGACGACCCTGTTGCTGAATTGGTTAGACGGCGAGTGTTTGGTTGAGTCGGGTGACGTTTGTTGGTGTGGCCGCGGTCGGTTGGGGTGCCGGCGCCAGGTAGCGGTGGCGGTGTTGACGTGTTGGAGGTGGGTTTGGGTAGGCCACCGCGCCCCGTAAGAGCCAGCGCCGTCGTAGCGCCTGAGCCCAGCGAGAGACGCCGGTTGCCCACGCAATCCGGGCGACCGGCGCTCTCTGTGCGCGGACGGAACCGTCAGCCATTCGCCGGCATCGGTTGGGTTAACGCTTGCGCCGACGCGCCTTCCGTAGAACGGCTTCGGCATCCTGCCGCCGACGTATGGCGGCCTCGTCGCGGGCCGGCGTCGCCGTTGGTCCAGCTGGGCGAGGGACGCGGCCCCGGCGGTCACGAATCCGGCGGGCGCCGTCGGCTCGCCACTGTCGCAGGACGGCGGGCAGGCTTTCCCGAGTGGTGAACCAGGACATCGCCGCCGCGGTGGACCGATCCTGAGCGTCCACCCAGGTCGCCATCAGATCGGGCTCGACGATGAACCTGGCCGCGAGTTGGAAGTACAAGTCATTCTTGGCTTCGGCGAACCGCTGCATCGTCTGAAGCTGGCGAACCTTGGGACAGAACGCGGCACCGATGAACCAGGCGGCGCCGGCCATGACCGCGCCTGGGTCCTCGCCCTCGTCCGGCGTCGGTGCGCACAGCAGATCCACGATACGGCGCTCGGCGTCGTCCAGCTCGATGCGGGCCTCGTCGCGGAGCGCGGCCTCGTACGCGGCGCGGGCGTCGGCGGCGCCGATCAGCCGATGGGTGCGGCACAGCCCGGCCATCTCGAACATCAAGATGCTGAGGTCGGTCTGCAGCTCGCTTTCCTGGCCGAACACGGCGGCGGTGCGGTCGAAGCCGGCCAGCACGAGTGTCTGGGCCCGCCGCTGGCCCTTACGCATCGCGTCGCCCAGCCGAGCGTGGGGAGAGGACACGAACGGGCACACCTGGGCCGCGTACAGTGCGCACACCTCGTGCACCGGCGCCTCGTTGAAGATGAGCGCATCGCCCATCTGCTGCAGCTGGTCATCGAAGGTGACCTGCCATCGCAGCTCATCGTGGAACGGCATCGCGCATACCGCGCACAGGTCGAAGGTCGCGAGCACGAGTTTGCGTTGTTCGGACAGCGACCCATAGTCCTCCTTGCCCGGCGCCTGCGGAATGACCGCGATGATCGGGTATCCGCGAGGATCGATCCGAAGGTGGGCGCACCGGATCGGCGCGGCGACATCGGCGGGTCGGCGTCCTGTGCCGGCGCCGGTGGGCTCCTGCTGGGGCGTCGGTTGCGCCGCCGGGTCTTCTTCCTGCATGGCTAATCTCAGTCCTCGCGTGTGGGTCGGTAGCGGAGCAGCCATCCGATGTCGCCCTCGCCCACGGTCGACACCAGCGCGGCGCACAGCCAGACTATGGCGGGGAACAGGTCAGGGCCGAGAACGTCGGACAGCTGCCCGAACGTCACATCGTCGACGCCCAGCCGTTCGGCGAGCATCCGCTGGCTCGCGTAGTGCCCGGCCAGGCTCGCCGCCGCCAAGGCCGGGCCGGCGTACTCAGCGCCATACCTCTCGCCCAGCCATTCCATCGCAGCGTCCAGATCCGCCGTCACCAGCGGGCCGTCTTTCATCGCGACGAGATAACCTACTCCGCGCGCAATCAGCGCCGCGATCACCCGGCCGATGTCGTCATCGGCGACCTGAAGCATCGACTCAATGAGATCGCGGGGAATGTCGGGGTCTCCCGCGTCCAGCACCGCGGACACGACCTGCTCGCAGCTATCCTCGGCTTCCAGATCGATGTCACGGCGTTCCTCGTCCTCGCCGTCTCCGTCATCGTCGCTGGCCACCAAGCGAAGGGCAGGGCGCGTAGGCCGGTGCGGTGCCGGCTCCAACCCGAGCCGGTACCGGTGCGCGCGAGCCTCCTCGCGCACCGCGTTGCTGAACTCGGTCTGCATCTGCTCATGGAGGTCGTCGAGCTTTTCATCAACCTCGTCGTCTAGGTCGACGTCGGAATGGTCGGCGTACTCGTTGTACAGCAGCCAGCAGCCATGGATGCCGGTGAGCAGGTCTTCGAGCATGTCCCGCGCGGGTCGCTGCGGGTCCAGCGGCGTCAGCCGGATCTTGCGCAGTTCCTGCGCGGAGAACTCGTCAGTGGTGTGCTCGTCGGCCAGTTCCTCCGCCTCGTCCAGCCTGTCTCGCAGCACGTCGACATCGGGAACCTGTCCCGCCGCGATCGCCATCGCGTCGCGGATCATCGCGGTCACGATGTCGGTCGGCGAATAATCGACGTCCAACAGTTCCAGCACGTCGGTAGGGGTACGGACCGGGATCGCCTCGATGTTGTCGGCCTCCAATACGACCTGGCTGGCCGCCCGACCGGACACGCGAGACGCCACGTCCGCCGCCGCCTTGAGCCAGTGCACGGCGGCCACACACGCCGACGTTGGGTCAAGATCGAGGAACAGGTCATCGGCGCCGAGCGGGTCCCTCGCCAAGATCTCGTCGGCCGCCGCGACCTGCACGGGCGAGGCGTCCTGGCGGGTCAGCTGGACCGCCTGCGTCGACCGGCCTGACAAGTCGCCCAGCTCGGCCTTCTCCACGGCCTCGACCTCGGCCTCGACCTCTGCGACGACCGCCGCCCTCAGGCCGGCGTCGCTGGCGGCATGCAGAGCCCGACCCACCCGATGAGCGCACTCCTCAACCGGGTCGTACGACACCAGCAACGCGCCGTTGTCCGAGGGCAGGTTGGGCTCGCGCACATGATCGGCAACTGTGGCGAAGCCCTCCCGGGTCAACTGTCGCCGCCAACCTTCCGTGTTCTCGTCGAGGCTGTCGGCCGCACTCGCGGGGTGCGTGTAGCAGCGCCACAACGCGTCCGATAACCCGGACAAATTGGCTGCCAGCGCCAGGCGTTCCCGTGATCCGAGGTCAACGGGTAGGTTCGCCACGGTGATCGCGACCGCACCGTAGCCGGTGTCCCAGATCGCGACCAGCTCGCCCCGTGTCTCGTCCACCGCGTACCGCGTCATCAGGCCCTCCTCCTCGCACTCAGACGTGGCAGCCTAGCCACCGGATGCCGGCCCTGTCCGCCCTAGCCAACGCCCGGGGTCAGCTTGATCACGAAAGACTCTTGCGCCGCACGCGCATCGAGTACGACGTCCCACTGCTGTCGGAACTGCTGCCCCAACCGCCGGTCGTGGCAATGTCCCAACCCTGCTGCGCTCGCATCTGCTCCGCGAAAGCGCGGTGATCGCGGATCGCGCACCCACAGTCGAGCCACACCCTCACCGAGATGTAGCTGCCGTTCGGATTGCGCTCGAATTCGCCGACCTGCCAGCGGACCTGGTGCTCATGGTCTGCCAGTCCGGTGCGTGCCTCGTCGTGAATCCAACCCATGCCACGGGCAAACTGGTCGAGATCATCGATGGCGAACAGGTCGCTGCGGTAGTTGCCCGGCCAGACCGCGAACAGACGCGACCGCCCCGCCAATGCCCGCTGGTAAGCTGCCCTGTCCGCACCCTGCGACACCGTGCCATCAGCGGCCACCTCGACGTAGCACATCGTGCCCAGCCGGTACTGAAACTCCGCACCCATGGCACCGGCACTACGGGGCTCAGCCATCGCGCAACCACGCACTTGCCTCGAAGTACGCGGCCGGGCACAGAGCTTCCGCCTGATTCAGGATCACATCGCCGATCTTCGGAACCCGCCCGAGCGCCGACGAGGCCCGAGCGCCCTCGGTTCCAATCCGGAAAGCGTCCGGACTGATCCGCTCAGGCTGCCATGCCAGATCGCTGTGCAGCAACACCGCCTGCGCCTCGCCGGGGCGCTGAACGAACACCAACTGGTTTCCATGTTGGTTGACGAAGTAACCAACATAGTCCCCATCGCCGATGCCGCTGCCCGATATCGAGGTCAGCGCCCCAGCCAAGTCGGCATTGCTCATCGCAGCCCTACCCTCCCCGTATAGCCGAGCCAGCAATGCTCGGCCCCAGACGGTTTGGCGTCAAGCTCACACGCCGAACAGTCGGCGGGAGCGGCGATGACTCGCTCGGCACCATCGAGGCTGCCATCATGGCCCGATGACCGAACGGCGCCAAGAAGGCGCGGCAAGGCATGGTGCGCGAGGCGCTCGCCGACGTCCTCCTTAAGCGTGCAGGCCGGCAAGAGTGCGTTGCGTTGTCCGCAGGCCCTTGGGCCAGCGGGCGAATGACCCTGCGACCTGTGGTTATGCGGCCGGCGCTGGCCGCAGCCGCAGCCGCATAACCCCGTGTCCAAGATCAGGGGTCAAGCCCCGTGATCTAGTGTCGGGATCCAGGCGCTTGGATGGCGACGACGTCCGCGCGAACACGGGCACCGGATCGACCTGCTCTCTGCCGGCGTGCGATCATCGTGTACCGGATCGGGCCGGAGGAGGCGGCGATGGACGAGGATGCCGACGACCTGTACCTGTGGCTCGAAGAACTGGACTCGCCACCCGCTGCGCGGTGGGTCGCGGACCGCAACACCGAGACGCTGGCCTCGTTCGCCGATGACAGGTTCGCCCGGGCGAAGGACGCGATCCGCGAGGTGCTCGACAGCAAGGACCGGATCCCTTACCCGGGCTGGCGCGGCGATGGCCTCTACTACGACTTCTGGCAGGACGCGGACCACCCGAGAGGGTTGTGGCGGCGGACCACACTGGAGCAGTACCGGCGCGACGAGCCGGAGTGGGACATCCTGCTCGATGTCGACGCGCTGAACGAGGCCGAGGGCGAGAACTGGGTGTGGGGCGGCGTGACGGTGCTGCGGCCCGGTTACGACCGCTGTCTGGTCAGCCTCTCGCGGGGTGGCGCCGACGCCATGGTGGTCCGCGAGTTCGACCTGCGCGGCCGGGTCTTCGTTGCGGACGGGTTCACGCTGCCCGAGGCGAAGAGCGACGTGGACTGGATCGACGCCGACCACATCTATGTCGCGACCGACTTCGGGCCCGGTACCCTGACGGCCTCCGGCTACCCGCGTGTGGTGAAGCGGTGGCGGCGCGGCACCGCGCTGCCGGAGGCGGAACTCGTGTACGAAGGGCACGTCGACGACATCTCTGTCAGCGCGAGCCACGACCCGACGCCCGGCTACGAGCGCGACTTCGTCAGCCGATCCGTGGACTTCTACCGCAGCGAGCTGTACCTGCGCCGCCCGACCGGCGACCTCGTCAAGATCGACGTACCGGACGACGCCGGCTGCGGCGTACAGCGGGACTGGCTGCTCATCTGGCTCCGGTCATCGTGGGCGGTCGGCGGCGTGACCTATCCGGCCGGCGTCCTGCTGGCCGCCCCGTTCGGCGCGTACCTCGACGGCCAGCGGGACTTGAGCGTCCTGTTCCAGCCCGACGACCGCACGTCGCTCGGCTCGTACGTGTGGACGCGCAACCATCTGATGCTCACCACGATGGCCGACGTCCGGACCCGGCTGCACGTGCTGACCCCGGGCGCCTCCGGCTGGCGCCGGCAGCCGTTACCCGGAGCGGGCGGACTCGACGACACGTGGATCGTCGACACCGATCCCGACAACGACGACTCGTACCTGACCGCCTCCGCCGGGTATCTGCGGCCGGAGACCCTCAGCCTGGGCACCGTCGGCGGTGACGTCGAGGTGCTCAAGCAGGCGCCCGCGTTCTTCGACCCGGACGGCATGCAGGTGCGCCAGTATTCCGCGGCCTCCGCCGACGGCACGCGGGTGCCGTACTTCGTCGTGGGTGGGGCCGCCGCCGCGCCGACGCTCCTGACCGGGTACGGCGGCTTCGAGATCTCCCAAACCCCGTACTACGACGGCGTCATCGGACGTGGCTGGCTCGCGCGGGGCGGCACCTACGTCGTGGCGAACATCCGTGGTGGCAGCGAGTTCGGTCCGGCGTGGCACCAGGCGGCGCTGCGGGAGAAGCGGGTCAGATCGTTCGAGGACTTCGCCGCGGTCGCGGCCGATCTGGTGACGCGCGGGATCACCACCCCGGCGCAGCTGGGTATCGAAGGCGGCAGCAACGGCGGACTGCTCGTGGGCGTCATGCTGACCCGCTATCCCGCGCTGTTCGGGGCGGTCGTGGCCACCGTGCCGCTCCTCGACATGCGCCGCTACACCCACCTGCTCGCCGGCGCCTCATGGATCGCCGAGTACGGAGACCCCGACAACCAGGCCGACTGGACCTACCTGCGCGAATACTCGCCGTACCACAATGTCCGGCCCGGCCGGTCGTACCCTCCGGCCCTGTTCATCACCTCGACCCGCGACGACCGCGTCCATCCCGGACACGCGCGCAAGATGGTCGCCCTGCTGCGCCAGCACGGCCACGACGTCTCCTACTACGAGAACATAGAGGGCGGGCACGGCGCAGCCGCGGACAACGAGCAGCAAGCCACCCTCTGGGCAATGACCCTCGAATACCTCTGGCGCAAGCTGCGCGGCACCGCGGGCCCTCCACCACACGGGTGAAAGGCCCACGGCGGCATCATCGTCCGATCTTGCGCGTGCAGGAGGGTATGCCTAGTAATGCTCTGTCATGAGGCGTTGCAGGGGGTCGGCATCGCGCAGGCGCTCGGCACCTCTACCGCGTTACAGCCGGCAGAACGCACGGGCATCACCGCACCGGAACGCTCTGACCCGGTACGCGCGTCAGAGCTTCGGGTCGGGCCGCCTCTCGACTGTAGCGCCAAGAGGGCATTGTGGTCCCTGTGAGCGATGTAGCCCTCTACTTCCCGCACGTCAACCTGCCCGGCGACAGCTGGGTGAAGGCCGCGGCCCTGCACTGGCCCCAGCTCGGCCGGATCCATCCACGTGGCTACTACGGCCTGCGCGACTCCGATACGGTCAAGCGACTCCGGGACGAACTTGACTTCGTCATCGAGGTGCGGCCGAGCGGCCGGGCAAGCCGCCGGTCCTGGGTGGACGACGACGTCCTCGCGAGGATGCGGCGCCCCTCCCCCAGGCTGGGCACCGAGGACCAGATCGATGCGTTGTTCTACGACTTCCTCGACCGATACAAGGACGAGCTGACACCTCGGTACGGGGCCGAGGCACTCGGTTTCGAATCCCTGCACACCGAGGAGGTGCACGACGAACTCCTGCCGCTCGATTCCCGCCTGGAAATGGTTCATCCGGACAAGATGTCCTACCGGCTGGCTCAGCGGCTGGCGAACGACGGGTTGCTGGTGTCCCGGAGGTACCCGTGGCGCCGCGCGTCCGACGGGAAGGTGCTCGACGTCAGCGACCTGGCGATGCACTCCCGCTTGGCAGGGGTCTATTTGGCGATCTTGGCGGACGTTGTCGCCCGCGAGAACGGGATGACGCCGGTCACCGATCAGCCACTGGCCTCAGCAGTCACGTCGGGCTGGACCATCGAGGCGATGGCCCAGATCCTGCTCGCCGACGACACCGAGAGGGCGCCGGGGGGCCCGACGGACTTCAGCCAGGTGTTCGCGGTGCTGGCGCTGCAGACAGTACTGCCGCGCGACCTGGCCGAGGTGCCCGTCGAGCGGATCATCGAGGCGCGACGGAGGCTGCTGCCACAGCTCATGCGCTATCGCGAGTTCCTCGACTCGCTCACACCGGACCTCGTGGCGATCAGCGAGGTCCGGGATCCGGATGTGCGAGCCGCCAAGCTGCGCAACCACGTGGAGGGCAAGGTCGCGCACCCGCTCGAAGAGATGGAACGCACGCTCGGCCGGCTCGGCCTGCTACCGGTTCGAGCCGTACTCAGTCTTCAGACGCTCGCACCGCCGGCGGCGCTGGGTGTGCTGGCCAACGCTGTCCACCTGCCGCCGGTCGTCACCAGCGCGGGCGTGGTCGCGGGGTGCCTGGTCGGGGCGGTGAGGGGCGCCCTCGACCAGCGAAGGCAGATCATCGCCGGCCATCCCGCCGGCTACCTGCTGGATCTGCGGCACGAACTGGGCCCCTCCGACACCGTTGCGCAGATCCGGTCCGCCATCCGGCGGGCGGTGCCTAAACCACGACGCCCCGTTCAGGGGACCGCCGAATAGGGCCAAGCCGCAAATCAGTCGTGAGGTCCTGCCGCGGCTACGGCAGGACCTCGCCGACGCCCTCCAAATCCAGAGGGATTGAGGCGTAGGCTGTGACCTCGTACGATGTTCGCATGAACCCCTGGATTTCGCAGGGGTGCGACGGGTGAGGGTTCAGATCCCCCCTTCGACACAAAAACCCAGCACACATGCTGTATTTGAGGGCCGCGTGTTCGAGCGCAATCGAGCACGCGGCTTCGGCGTATACGCCGCACGTTCCTGACCGTTGCGACGTGGTGCGGGTCGGGTGGCCGCGATGAGCACCGGCCCGATCCCCGCCGTCATCCCCTCCGTCCTGCCGCAATCGCGTTCCCCGATCACAACCGGCTCGATGCGACCTCGCGGACCGCTCCCCTCGCCCGGCTCACCCAGCGCCCGGCCGGCACGCTGCGGTTCGGGCTGGCGACGGTCGACACGAACGGGCGGGTCGCGGACGCTGCCCTGATACGGACGCTCGGCTGGACGGACACCACCCGGCTGCACCTGCAGGCGTACACGGGCCTGATCGTGGTCGCCGCGGACGAGCACGGCATCTTCCGGCTCAGCCGCCTCGGCCACGTCCGACTGCCGGCGGCGGCGCGGCACTGGTGCCGGCTCGGCGCGGGCGACCGGGTGCTGCTGGCCGCCGACCCGGTCAACGGCCTGCTCATCGTGCACCCGCCGGTGGTGCTCGAGGAACTCGTTGCCAGGCTGCACGCGACGCACTTCGCGGACGGTGCCGCATGACGGCCGCGCCCACGTCCGATCGTGACGCCGACCTGGACGCCGCGCGGCTGCTGCTGGCCAGGCTCGGGGTGTCGCCGGAGGAACTGCTGCAGTCGCCCGCGGTCCGGCCGGCGGTGCCGACGTTCCGGGAGTATCTGCCGGTGGTACGCGCCGCCGTGGGGGCGGGGACGCTGCGGGCGTACAGCAGCTACTGGAACCGCATCGAGGAGCAGTGGGGCGAGCGGCGGATGGACGACGTGAAAGCGTCCGACATCAGCGGCCTCGTCGAGTTCGTGAAGGCCAACCGGGTCGTGCGGCGCAACGCCCGCTCCGGCCGCGGGACGGCCGAGAATCTGATCGCGGCGCTGCGATGCGCGTACAGCCACGCGGCCGCCGACGGCTACCTCACCAAGGACGAAAACCCGGCCTTGAAGGTCCCGAAACCACGGCGGCTACCGAGCACCCGCGCTGCGCTCGCCGACGCGAAACTCGTCGAGCTCAACGCGGCCGCAGCGTCCAGCGGCAACGACCCGGAGCTCGATGCGCTGCTGCTGCGGCTGCACACGGAGACGGCGTGCCGGCGGGGCGGGGCGCTGGCGCTGCGGCCCGTCGACCTCGACGAGGAGCAGTGCCTGGTCCGGCTGCGGGAGAAGGGCGAGACGGAACGCTGGCAGCCGGTCTCCCCCACCCTGATGCAGTACCTGCTGCAACATGCGCACGACCGGGGCGCCGCCGGGCGCCGCAACGGCCAGCTGCTGCGCTACCGCAACGGGACCCCGGTCACCCGCCGGCGGTACGACCATCTGTTCACGCGTATGGGCGCCATACTGCCGTGGGTGGCGACGCAGCAGATCAGCATCCACTGGCTGCGGCACACGACGCTGACGTGGGTGGAGCGCAACTTCGGCTACGCGATCGCCCAGGCGTACGCCGGCCACGCCGACGGCGGCAGTGACGCCGGTACGACCGTCCGGTACGTGCGGGCCAAGCTCAGCGAGGTGGCCGCCGCACTCGCCGCGCTGACCGGCGAGCCCCATCCCCTGCAGTGACCCGGTTGTGTGGCCGCTCACTCCGCGAGCGGCCACACCCATTGGCAGGGCAACAGCTGGCACCTCATGACACGTCCCCATAGGGGCTGGACGGCGACAGCATGGAAGGGCTGTGGCCGCGATCGGTGGTCGTCCTCGCTCTCAGGAGTGGTGCATCGCGATGACAGGCCCACGCCCCGAGGACGGTGCACCTCGGCCCCGGGCCTGCCGTCTGGGCTGCCGATGCCGTCAGAGCGCAACGCGCGCGTCTGGGAATCGCCGGCCTCGTTGCCGACGACCGCTTCGACGAGATGGACGCGGCAGCCACTCCGGAGATCAAGCGCGGCTGAGGCACCCGTCAGGGCGGCTGGCTACGCCGGCGCGCCGGGGACAGGCAGATATCCGGTACGGACAAAATAGTCGACAGTACGGGCGAACGCGGCGTCGTCGATGTCGGGCAGGTGTACTCCCGTGCCGGACAGTGCCGACTGGGTCTCGGTGATGTCGAACAGCGCGTCGGTCATGCCCCCGCTGCCTTCTTGCAGGACTCCGAGCAGCGGATAGGCGGCGTTGTCCGGGTCCGCCTCGACTCGCTCGCACCACCGCGGGAACGGCAGTTCGGCGAGGGGGTATCCCAGGTCGCGCAGCCGCCGCACCATATCGGCGAGGATGACCGGCCGGCGGTGGGTGAGGTGGTAGGCAACCGGGCCGGGTTCGTGTGACCGGGAGATCGCCCGGATCGCGCCGGCCACGTAGTCGACCGGCACCAGGTCCACGGCAATGGTGGCGCCAGCCGGAACGGCTCCCGCCTGCACGCACCCCTTCAGGACCCGCCACAGGTAGTCGTCACCCTGGCAGGCGCCCGAACGGGTGTCGCCGCTGATCCGCGACGGCCGGTAGACGGTGATTGGCAGGCCCCGGTCCCGGGCGACGCCGACGATCTGTTCGGCCACCCACTTGCTGCGCGTGTAACCGGTGCCCAGGGACGCCGGCGGGCCGGTCGGCGCGTCCTGCCGGATGGTGCCGTCCGGCCCTTCGGCCGGGGTGTCCGCGCCGAAGACACCGATGGTGGAGACGTAATGCACCGGTACGGTGCGATGGCGTGCCGCGAGCCGCAGCACCTGCTCGGTGCCGGTCACGTTGCCGGCTTTCAACTGGGCGTACGGGTAAACCAGGTTGACCGAGGCGCCGGCGTGATAGACCACGTCGACGGTGCGGGCCAGGTCGTCGAAGTGGTTCTCCCCCAGTCCCAGCCACGGTTCGGCGAGGTTTCCGGCGTGCACCACGATCCGATCCCACGGCAGATCCAGTTCGAATCGGGTGATCGCACCGGCCAGCCGGTCGCGGGCGTGCGCCGGGCTGTCGCCGCGGACCAGGCAGTGCACCGTCACATCGGTGTCATCGAGCAGTTCCCGCAGCAGGAAGGCGCCGAGGAAGCCGGTCGCTCCGGTGAGCAGGGCGGTACACGGATCGGCGGCCACCTCGATCACCGGATAGGTCGGGACGATGTCGCTGCTGAGCCGGACGTCGGCGATCAGGTCGGCGGCGCCGTGGTCACCGCCGCCAGCGGACCCGATGGCGGCGGCGATGCCCGCCATGGTGGGCGACTCGAACAGCACCCGCAGCGGGATGTCGGAGTCGAACGCTTCGCGCAGCTGGTAGACGAACCGGGTGGCGACCAGGGAATGCCCGCCGATCTCGAAGAAGTTGTCGTCCGCGCCAACTCGCTCCAGGCCGAGCACCTCGGCGCAGATCCGGGTGACCACCGCTTCGGCCTCGGTGCGGGGTGCCACGTGCCCGGTCTCGCGAATCACGCTGTCGGCGTCGGCGGCCGGCAGCGCATCCCGGTCGACCTTGCCGTTCGGGGTGAGCGGCAGGGCGTCCACGACGACGAACGCGGCCGGGACCATGTAGCCGGGCACCTGCCGGCCGAGGAACTCGCGGACCGACGGCACCAGCCGGCGACGGCGCAGCGCCCGCGGCGGGTCATTGGCGTACAGCTCCGGCGCGCCGAGCGGGCCCGCGTCAGCCACCGCGACCTCGCCCGGCCCGCCATCGAGTACCAGGTCGTACGCGCCGGGCAGGTCGGCGTTCGGGTGGAACCGGTAGCTACGCCCGGCGGCCTCGGCCAGCGCGGCGACGGCCTCGATCTCGACACCGGTCGCCGGGGCACGGTCGGTTTCACGGCGCAGGTCGACCACGGTGGAGCCGGGCGCGGCCCGCTCCAGCAGATCCAGCGCACGCACGGATGCCTCGACGCGGGGGTTGGTGATCGCGGCCACGCGCAGCGGACGGCCACCGGCGGGCGGGGCGAGCAGCGCGGTCAGGTCGAGACCCGGTGACCAGGCCACCTCGGTCTCCGGCACCGGAGGACATGCCTCGTCCAGGCGCAGCACAACGTCGTACCGGAAGCAGCTCATCTCGTTATGGAAGCGGCCACGCCGCGGCCGGACCTCTACCGAGGCGAGCCGGGGGATCCGGGAGCTCAGCGCCCGGAAGTAGCGCGGGTCACAGAGCAGTTCCTCCTCCTCCTGGACACGCCGGGTGACCTGGCCACGCAGCCGAGTCAGCGGCATGTCGCCAGCCGCACGGGCGAGCTCGACCGAGAGGTGGAACGCCTGCACCAGGCGCAGGTCACGCACGTCACCGACGAAGATCGCCGCGCCGTACGGCAGGATCCCGGCGATCCGGCTCAGCACCGTGGTCAGGTACTCCACCTCGGGGAAGTACTGGACCACCGAGTTGATCACGACGGTGTCGAACAGGTCGTTCGGAAGGTCGCAGACCACGTCGGCGGCCTGGTGCAGCAGTGTCACGTGGTCGGCCGTCACCCGGCTCTTGAGGGTGGCGATCGCATCGGCGGACAGGTCGGTGCCGACGTACTCCACGGCGTGCGGTGCGAGCCGGTGCAGCAGCAGGCCGGTTCCGCAGCCCACCTCGAGGATCCGGCGGGGCCGTAGGTCGCGGACCGCCGCGACGGTGGCCGACACCCACTCGCGCATCTCCTCGGCCGGTAGCGGGGCGTTGGTGTAGGTGCTGTTCCAGCCGGTGATGTCGAAGTCGTCGGCGAGGGCGCCGGCCGCCGATCCGTACATGCCGTCGAACACCTGCTCCCACTCGGCGATCTGGTTGCGGGAGACGAAGTTGGGGCCGGTGCCGGGCGGTGAGGCGACGGCGTCCAGGGCGGCCGGGTCCGGAACGAGATAGCCGACCAGGCGGCGGTCGCCGTCGCCGGTTTCGTGGACCTGCACCACGGCCGCGGTGATCGCGGGGTGGGCGAGCAGACCCGCCTCCACCTCACCGGTCTCGATCCGGAACCCGCGGATCTTGACCTGGTGGTCGATGCGTCCCAGGTATTCGACCGCGCCGTCGGGCATCACCCGGGCCAGGTCGCCGGTCCGGTACAGGCGGGCGCCGTGCCGGTCGGTGAACGGGTGCGGCACGAACCGGTCGGCGGTCAGGGCGGGCGAGTTGAGGTACGCCCGGGCCAGGCCCGCGCCGCCGACGTAGAGTTCGCCGGGCACCCCGGCCGGAGCCGGATGCATCGCGCTGCCGTCCAGGACGAACAGTTCGAGGTCGGCCAGCGGGATCCCGATCGGGCTGCGGCCGGGCTGTTCGGCGTCGGCGGCCCGGATGACCCGGTAGGTGACGTGCACCGTGGTCTCAGTGATGCCGTACATGTTGACCAGCAGCGGCTGCTGGTCGCCGTACCGGGCGATCCACGGGCCCAGGGTCTGCGGGTCCAGGGCCTCGCCGCCGAAGACGACGTACCGCAGCGCCAGGGCGTCGCCGGCGCGCACCGCGGCGGCACTGAAGGGGACGAACGCGGATGGCGTCTGGTTGAGCACGGTGACGCCCTCGTCGCGGACCAGCTCGTAGTAGGCCTCCGCCGACCGGGCCGTCACCGTGGGCACCACTACGACCCGGCCGCCGTAGAGCAGGGCACCCCACATCTCCCAGACCGAGAAGTCGAAGGCATACGAGTGGAACAAGGTCCAAACGTCGTCCGGGCCGAAGGTGAACAGTTCCTCGGCGGCCTCGAAGAGCCGGATCACGTTACGGTGGGTGATCAGCACGCCCTTGGGAGTGCCGGTGGAGCCGGAGGTATAGATGACGTACGCCCCGGCGTCAGGTCCGGCCGGTACCGGTGGGAGTGGTTCGGCGCCGGCAAGGTCGAGCTCGTCCAGCAGCAGCACCGGGGCCGGGCTGTCCGGCAGCTGGCCGGCCATGTGCGCCTGGGTGAGCAGGACCGCCGGCCGGGCGTCGGTGACGATGGCGTTGAGCCGGGCGGTCGGGTAGGCGGGGTCCAGCGGCACGTAGACGGCACCGGCCCGCAGGACCGCCGCGATCGCTGTCACGGTCCACAGCGACCGGTCGATCAACAACGCGACCCGGTCCCCCGGCCGTACGCCCTGCTCGTGCAGCCGCCGGGCGAGCCGGCCCGCGGCCTGGTCGAGCTGCGTGTACGTCAGGTCCTCCCCCGCGAAGGTGACGGCCACGGCACCGGGCGTACGCCGCGTCTGTGCGGCGAGCAGCTCGTGCAGGGTGCCGGCACCGGCCGGCTCGGCGCGGCGGCGGCCGTTGCCCAGCAGCTCGGCGCGCTCGTGCCCGGGCAGCATGGGCAGGTCCCGCAGCGGAGTCTCGGGCTCGGCGACGGCCGCTTCCAGCAAGGCGGCGTAGCGGTGCAGCAGGCGGGCCGCGGTGTCCTCGTCGAAGCGGCCGGCGTCGTATTCCAGCGCCGCGACCAGGCCACCGTCGCGCGGTGCCACCGACAGCAGCAGGTCGAACTTGGCGGTGCCGGTGTGCACGTCGAGCGGTTCGACGTCGAGGCCGGGCAGGGAGCCGGCGTCCTGGCCGGCGTTCTGCAGCACAAACATGGTCTGGAACAGCGGGGCCTGGCTCATCTGCCGTTCCGGGCGCAGCTCGGCGACCAGTTTCTCGAACGGGATGTTCTGGTGGCCGAACGCGCCGATCGCCACCGTCCGGACGTGGCGCAGCAGCTCGCGCATGCTCATGCCGGTGGTGATGTCGAACCGCAGTGCCAGCGCGTTGACGAAGAACCCGATCAGCCCTTCGATGTCGAGGTCGTTGCGGTTGGCGATCGGTGTGCCGACGACCAGTGGCCCGTCCTCCTGGCCGATGCCGCGATGCCGGGCGAGCAAGGCCACGTAGCCGCTGAGCAGCGTCATGTACAGGGTGGACCGGTGTGCTCGCCCAAAGGCGTCGAGAGCGGCGCTGAGTTCGGTGCCGAGTTCCAGCGAAACGCGCCCGCCGGCGGCGATGGCCGGGCCGGTGTCGACGCGCGGGCGGGCCATCGGCAGGTCCAGGGCGGGCACGGTGCTGCCCAGCCGGTCCCGCCAGTAGTCGAGGTCGGCGTCGAAGTCGCCGGCGGCGTACCGTTCCCGCTGGCGGACCGCGAAGTCGCCGTACTGGATCGGCAGTGGGGGCAGCGGTGAGCCGGTGCCGCCGTGCAGGCCGGCGATGGTGGCGAACAGCTCCTTGAAGAGCACGCCGACCGACCAGCCGTCGGAGATGATGTGGTGCATCACGAACAGCAGGGTGTGGTCGTCCGGGCCGTGTCGCAGCAGGGTGGCGCGCAGTAGGGGCGGTGCGGTCAGGTCGAACGGGACGGCGGCGAGCTGGGCCAGCCGGGCGGCGATCTGCGGTCCGTCCGGTGTCGCGTCACCGGCGTCGAACACCTCCAGCGGGACGCGCAGTTCGGGCAGGACGCGCTGCATCGGCTCGCCGTCGGCCGAGATGAACGCGGTGCGCAACGTCTCGTGGCGCTCGACCAGTGTTCCGATCGCGCGTTCCAGGACGTCGAGGTCGATGTGGCCACGCATCCGGGCGGCCAGCGGTACGTTCTGTACGGCGGTGCCGGGGACGAGCTGTTCCAGGAACCAGAGTCGTTCCTGGGCGAAGGACAGGGGTGTCATGCCGAGCCGGCGGACGGCCGTGGCCGAGGATGCAGCGGCCGTGGTCAAGTCTCCTCCAGATGGTCTCGATGCCACGCACGGAGTGCGGCCATCGGCAGGCGCGCGGCCGGCCGGTGGCTGTGAAAGGGGGCGCTCAGCAGTTCGGGGTCACCAGGTCGTTCGATCCGACCCGGAACTTGACCTGCACGTCGCGGGAGTAGGTGGTGCCCTCGATGGACAGGGCGACGCTCTTGACGTGCAGCCGGCCCGTGCCGCCGTCCACCACGACGTCGGCGCCGAACACCTTGATGTCGACGTCCATGTCGTCCGGCAGGTCGAGAATGAGGTCGATCCGGGCCGACTGCCGGAAATAACGCCACACGGACGACGACCCAATGTGCAGGACATCGCCGGCGACGTGGGCCTTCGCGCCGAGTGTGGCGGTGTCTCCCTTGGCCCGGACCGCGACGGTGTCACGGCGGGACGCGATGAGCCGGATGTTGCCGCCGACGATGTTGATGTCGACACGACGGACCTGCCCCGGCTGGGACTCGAAGACCTCGACGATGGGCGGATCGGACTGCATGGATCGCTCCTCGGTTCAGGATACGCAGTGGACAGCGGATGCCGGCCGATCAACCCTGCACGGCCACCACGTCGCCGCGCATCAGGGGTCCGCCCTCGGATGCCTCGGCCGGGTCGGAGCCGACCGAGATCGCCCGGTTGTGGTTGTCGACGAACACCACGCGCGGCTTGAGCGACTTCAGTTCCTCGTCGTTGACCTGAGCGTACGCGATGATGATGACCAGGTCGCCGGGGCTGATGAGCCGGGCGGCGGCACCGTTGATGCCCAGGACCCCGGAGTTGGCGGGGCCTTCGATGACGTAGGTCGACAGTCGTGCCCCGTTGTCGATGTCGACGATGTCGACCTTCTCGCCGGGCAGCAGGTCGGCGGCCTCCATCAGGTCCTTGCTGATGGTCACCGAGCCAACGTAGTGCAGGTCGGCCTGGGTCACGGTGACGCGGTGGATCTTCGACTTCATGAAGGTGCGGATCATGATGCGGGCCTTCCGGTCGTGGTCCGGTTCAGCTGTGGAAAGGGCGAGTTCTCCTGCCGCAGCGTCGTGCCGGGCGGGGGCAGTTTCCCGTCGGCCAGGTACGCCGCGATCAGCCGGTGCACGCGCTCGTCGGGGTTGTAGTGGGTGGTGTGCCCGACGCCGTCGACGGTGACCAGACGGGCGCCCGGCATCGTGTCGGAGAGGCGGCGGGTGACCTCGTACGGTGTGCCCGGGTCACCGGTGACACCGATGAACAGCAACGGCGCCGCGGTCGCGCGATCCCAGGGACCGGTGTAGCGGCCGGCCGCGGCGGGCCAGCCGGCGGTGGCGACCGCGGGCCACGCCACGATCGAGCCCATCCCGCCGGCCCGGTCCTCGGCCAGTTTCGCCTGGGCGAACCAGCTCTGCGCGTCGGCCGGGGCCGGTGCGTCGCTGCCGAGCAGGGTTAGCGACTGCTCGGGCGGGCTGGCGAACAGCGGGGGTACGTCGGCGCCGTTCGGCGAGCCGGAGAAGTCGAAGGCGGTGACGTACGGGTCGTCGCCGTCGGCCTCGCTGGCCAGCCACAGGTCCTGCAGCCGCTGCGCCTGCTCGGCCCAGTAGGCGGTCTGGTACAGCGTGACCCACATGTGTGCGATGACGGTGCCGTAGTTGACCTCGGCCGGGCCGGCCGGAGTGGACAGTCGCACCGGTCGGTCACGCAGCCGCTGCAGCAGCGTCGCGAACTTCGCCCGGGTCGCCTCCGGCGAGCCGGCCGAGAACGGGCTGGCCGAGGCACCGGCCAGGTCGAGGAACCGGTCCAGGCCGGCGTCGGCGGCGAGGTCGAAGCCGACCCGCAGCGGCGTGCACAGCTCCGGCTCGGCGTCGGCGTGATACCAGGCGACCGGGTCGATGCTGCCGTCGAGCACCATGGCCCGTACCCGCTGCGGGTAGAGGTTGGCCAGGACGATGCCGAGCAGTGCGCCGTACGAGATGCCGTAGAAGTTGATCTGCTCTTCGCCGAGTGCGTCGGCGAGCAGCGCGATGTCGTGGGCGGTGCCGGTAGTGGAGATGCACGGCAGCAGGTCGGCGTTGCGTTCGCGGATCAGCGCACCGAACTCGGTGAACCGCTCGATCCAGACCTCGCCCTCCGCGTCGGTGGTCGGGAACGGCTGCGGTAGGCCGGCGAAGATGGTCATCGCCTCCTCCATCGAGGCGAACCCGCGGACCGGGGTGCTGGCACCGGAGCCGCGCGGATCGAGGCTGACCACGTCGAAACGCTCGCGGACCTCGGCCGGCAGGAACCGGTGGTGCGACGGCAGCAGGGTCACGCCGGGGAACGCCGGCCCACCCGGGACGAAGAACAGCGTGCCGAGGCGCCGCTGGTGGTCGGCGGCCGGGCGCCGGATCACCTCCAGGTCGATGCGCGGCCCGTCCGGCTGGTCGTGGTCGCGTGGCACCGCGACGGTGGCCACCTGGTAGTCGGGCTCGCTGTCGTGCGGGCGCCAGGTCACCGCCGGCGCTCCGGTTGCGGTCCCCGTCATCTACTCCCCCTCGTTGGTGGTCTTCTCGCGTACGGTGCGCGGGCGCATGTCGATCCACACCTCGGCGATGTGGTCCAGGCACTCCTGTCGTGCGCCGGTGAAGCCGGTGGGCCGCCAGCCGGGCGGGGCGGCCCGGAAGTCCGGCCACACCGAATACTGCTCCTCGCCGTTGACGACGACCGCCCAGCCGGCGGCCGCGGCGCTCACGGTTGCTCCGGCTTGACGCCGGTGAACATGAAGACCAGCAGCATCGCCGAGGCGTCCGGCAGGGCCAGGAATTGGTCGACGAGGTCGGCCACGTGCGCGACCGCGGCGGCGGCCTCCGGGTTCTGGTCGACCATCAACGCGTACCGGGACCGGACGTTGAGCTGCGGCTCCAGCGCCGCCATGCCCAGTTCGTCGCTGGACACCGCGACCGCCTCGACCTTGATGTCGGTGTAGCCGGCCTCGCGCAGCAGGGCGGGCACCCGGCGGCCGATCAGCCGGTCACCGCCGCGGGCAGCCTGCATCGCGACCCGCCCTTCGATGATCTTCTCGATCACCGGCAGGTCCGCGCTCGGGTGCACACTGCCCCAGAGCCGGTCGTCGATGTCGACGATGACGGTGCGGCCGCCGGGGCGCAGCAGCCGCCGCATCTCGGTCAGCGCCTTGACCGGGTCGGGCACGTGCTGGAGCACGAACCGGGCGTGCACCAGGTCGAAGGAGGCATCGGGCAGCGGCGCGTCCAGGATGGAACCCTCGATGATGCGGGGTGGGTTGTCGACCCGGCCCTGTAGGTATGCGGTGGCCTCCGCGATCTGGTGCGGTTCCATCTCCAGGCACGTCACCGAGCCCTGCGGCACCTCCTGCAGCAGCAGTTCGGTGGTGAAGCCGGGCCCGGAGCCGACCTCGAGCAGGTCCAGGTCCGGGCGGAGGCCGAAGTGGCGCAGTACCCGGGCCTCCTTGGGCCAGGAGGCAGTGGCCTGCAGGCGCAGGCGGTTGAGTTCACCTTCGGGGTCGGGGTGCTCGCCGGCGCCGTAGTAGGACTGGCGGAACTCGCCCTCGGTGGGGGTCGACGGTGCGGTGGTGGTCATGTTTTCACTTCCGGTCAGGTGCGAGGGCGGGTGCGGACGTCACCAGGTGAGCCATCCGCGCCGGCGTGGGGTCGTCGAGCAGGTCCTCCAGCGGCAGGTCCACGTCGAACATGCGGTTGGCGCGGGAGACCAGACGGGTGGCCAGCAGCGAGTCGCCACCGAGTTCGAACAGGTCGTCGGTCGCGGCGACGGTGTCGTCGCCGAGCAGTTCCCGCCACAGGTCCAGGACCCGAGACAGGGTGTCGTCGGCGCCGGCTGCGGCTGGTTCGGGCACGGTGGCGTCCGGTGCGGGCACCGGGTCCTGCTGTCCGGTGTACGCGGTGCCGGGCGCTTCGATCCAGTGCCGGCGCCGCTGGAACGGGTAGCCGGGCAGGTTTGCCGCGACGCGCCGGCCGGTGTCCGGTGACAGCGCCGCCCAGTCGAGGCCGGCGCCGGCGGCCCACACCGTGCCCGCGCCGCGTAGCAGCGCCACGTCGGCGGCAGTGCTGTCACCGGCCGGCGGCATCGACGCGGCCGTCACCACGCCGGTACCGGACATCCGGGCTAGCCGGCCCAGGGTGTGGCCCGGGCCCGACTCGACGAGCAGCGGCCGGCCGGTGGTCAGCAGGGCTGCCACTCCGTCGGCGAAACGCACCGCGGAGCGGGCCTGTCGGGCCCAGTACGCCGGGTCGACCGCCTCGGCGGGGGTGATCCACGTTCCGGTCAGCCCGGACAAGAACGGGATGGCCGGTTCGCGCCGCGGCACCGCCGCGACCAGGGCGGTGAACGGTTCGACCATCGGGTCGAGCAGGGCCGAGTGAAAGGCGTGCGAGGTGACCAGGCGGCGGCCACCGGTTTCGGCGGCCAGCTCCTCGATCGCCGCGGTGGGCCCGGCCAGCACACACCGGCCGGGGGCGTTGACCGCGGCCAGGGACAGGCCGTGCCGGAGGGCCAGGGCCCGGGCGGTGTCCTCGTCGGCCTCGACGGCCAGCATGGCGCCGCCCGGCAACTGCGCCATGAGCCGGCCGCGGGCAGCGACCAGGGCCAGCGCGTCGGGCAGGTCGAAGACGCCGGCCAGGCACGCGGCGACCCATTCGCCGACCGAGTGGCCGAGCATCGCGGCAGGGCGTATCCCGACCGACTCCCACCAGCGGGCCAGGGCGTATTCGACGGCGAACAGGGCCGGCTGGGCGAGGTCGGTGCGGGTCAGCGGATCGGCGCCGTCGCGGGACGGGCCGAGCAGCAGGTCTCGCAGGTCGGCGCCGAGGGCGGGGGCGAGCAGTTTCAGGCATTCGTCGAGGGTTTCGGCGAAGACCGGGCAGGTGGCGTACAGACCCGCGGCCATGCCGGAGTACTGCGTGCCCTGGCCCGGGAAGAGCAACGCGACCGCGGCCGGGCCGGTCGTCACGGTGTCGCCGGCACGGGCCAGCTCGGCGGCGGCGGTCGCGCAGTCGGCGGCGACCACGAAGCTGCGGTGCTCGAAGTGCCGGCGGCGCCGCCGTAGGGTGTAGGCGACGTCGCCCAGGGAGATGGCACCGTCCAGCCGGGCGGCCAGCCCGGCGCGGGCCGCGGCCAGTGCCTCCGGGCTGCGGGCGGTGACCGGCAGCAGCACCGGCCGTCCACTGGACGCCGCCGGGCCGGCCGGTGGCGGCTGTTCCACGATCACGTGGGCGTTCGTGCCCCCGACGCCGAAGGAGCTGACCCCGGCGCGCCGCGGGCCGTCGCCGGTGAACGGCCGGGCCTCGGTGATCACCGAGAACGGGCTGTCCGGATCGGTGTGCGGGTTGCGGCGCCGGAAGTGCAGGCTCGCCGGGATCAGGTTCTCACGGACCGCGAGGATCGTCTTGAGCAGGCCGACCACGCCGGAGGCCGCGTTGAGGTGGCCGAGGTTGGACTTCACCGACCCGATCGGGATCGAGCCGGGCGCGATCCCGGTGAACACCCGGTCCAGGGCGCTCAACTCGATGGGGTCACCGACCGCGGTGCCGGTGCCATGCGCCTCGACGTAGCCGATCGTGGCGGGGCTGATGCCCGCGGTCCGGTAGGCCTCGGCCAGCACCGCCCGCTGCCCGTCGGCGCTGGGAGCGGCGAATCCGACCTTGCCGGCGCCGTCGTTGTTGACCGCCGACGCCAGCAGCACCGCGTGGATCCGGTCGCCGTCGGCCAGCGCGTCGGCGAGCCGCTTGAGTACGACCACGCCGACGCCGCTGGTGAAGACGGTGCCGGCCGCGTCGGCGTCGAAGGGCCGGCACACGCCGTCCGGTGACTGGATGCCACCGGTCTCGTAGACGTAGCCCCAGTCCTGGGGCAGGCAAACCGACGAGCCGCCGGCCAGCGCGGCGTCGCACTGGTAGTCCAGCAGCGACTGAGCGGCCTGGGCGACCGCGACCAGCGAGGTGGAACAGGCGGTCTGCACGGTCACCGCGGGCCCGTTCAGACCGAGGCGGTACGCGACCCGGCTGGTCAGGTAGTCCTTGTCGTTGCCGTGCAGCAGTTCGGCCGGGTACTCGCGCAGCGCGTCGGCGCCGGAGAGTCCGGGCAGCAGGTGCAGGGGCAGGTAGCCGTTGAAGCCGCAGCCGCCCCACACTCCGATCCGCCCGGCGAAGCGGTCCGGGTCGATGCCGGCATGTTCCAGGGCGATCCAGCTCTGCTCGAGGAACAACCGCTGCTGCGGGTCGAGGTAGGCCGCCTCCCGGTGGGTCATGGCGAAGAACTCCGCGTCGAAGTCCTCGACACCCTCGATCCGACCGAACGCGGCGACGTAGCCGGGCGGATCGGCGGGGCCGGCCGGCCGCCGCTCGATGGCGTCGGCGCCGCGGACCAGGTTGGCCCAGAATGTGTCGACGTCGCCGGCTCCGGGGACACGGCAGGCCATGCCGACCACCGCGATCCGGTCGTCGTCGTCCCAGTCGTGCTCAGGCATCTCTGTGCTCCTGTCGCAGACGGCGGCGGCGGTCGGCCCGCCGGCGCGCCCGGTCCTCGTCGGCGGCGTCGTCGGGGCCGATGCCGATGCCGGTGCCATCCGGTGTGGCGAGCACGCCGGCCAGGGCGGCCACGGTGGGGTGGCGGAACAGTTCGACGACGGGCAGGTCCCGGCCGAACTCGGTGTGCAGCGCGGCCCGCATCGCAACCATCAGCAGCGAGTGGCCGCCGAGGTCGAAGAAGTTGTCGGTGCGGCCGATGGTGTCCGGGACGACGCCGAGCAGGCGGGCCCAGAGATCGGTGAGGGCGGCCTCCGGTCCGGTGACCGGTGACCCGGCGGCGGGGCCGGCGGGTACGGTGGCCAGCAGGCGCACCGTGTCGACCTTGCCGTTGGCGGTCAGCGGAATCTCCGTGACCGCCGCGATCCGCGCCGGTACCTGGTGGCCGGCGAGTGCGGCAGCGGCGTGCGCACGCAAGTCGGCCGGCGCGACAGGGGTGGTGGTCGTGACGAATCCGAGCAGCGTGGTCTCGCCCGTGCCGTCGGTGGACGCCACGACGGCGGCCTGCCCGACCAGCGGATGGGTGCGCAGGCAGGACTCGATCTCGGCCGGTTCGACCCGGTGCCCGCGGACCTTGACCTGCCGGTCGGCGCGTCCGGCGAAGCGGATCTCGCCGTCGAGACCGAGCCGGCCCAGGTCGCCGGTGCGGTACGAGCGGCCGTCCGGGCCGGTGGTGAACCGGGTGGCGGTCCCCGCCGGATCGCCGAGGTAGGCGTCGGCCAAGTGCGGCCCGTGCACCACGATCTCACCCAGCTCGTTGACGCCGGCCGGGCTGCCGTCCTGGCGTTCGACGATCAGGCGCATCGGGCCGACGCCGCGGCCCAGCGGTACCGCCTGTCCCGCCGGTGCCGTGGTGACCACGTGGTATGCCGGGGCCTGCGGGGTCTCGGTGGCGCCGTAGAAGTTGACGACGGTGGCCGCGGGTGCCAGCCGGCGGATGATCGCCACTTCGTCGCCGGTGAGCCGGTCACCGCCGAAGAACGCGTACCGCAGGTCCGGCAGGCAGCCCGCGGGTGCTCCGGCGAGCATCCGCGCCGTCGGCGGGGTCAGGTGCAGCACGGTGATCCGCTCGGTGGCCAGCCAGGTGGCGTACGCCGCGGGGTCGGTGAGCTGCTGCGGCGTGGGGATGTGCAGTGCGGCGCCAAGTGACAGCGGCACGAAGACGTCGCGCAGCAACGGGTCGTGGCCGAGTCCGGAGGTGAGCGCGAACTGGTCGTCCGGGCCGACCGCGAAGGTGGCGCCGTACCAGGCGACGAAGTGCGCCAGGGGGCAGTGTGGTGCGGCCACCGCCTTGGGTTCGCCGGTCGAGCCGGACGTGAACGCCACGTGGGCGCGGGTGTCCGGGGTGATGGTGACCGGCGGGGCGGCGGCGTCGGGCACCCGCGGCAGGTGGGCGGCGTCCAGGGATTCGACCGCGCTGAGCAGGCGTTCGCGGTCGAGGATCCGCTGCTCCGGCAGGGCCGGGTCGAGGATGGCGAACGCGCCGCCGGCGCGCAGCACTGCGAGCAGGGCAGTCACCAGGCCGGGATGGCGGGCGCCGCGGACGGCCACGGCCGTCCCGGGCCGTACCCCGGCGGCGGCCAGCCACGCCGCGAGCCCGGCGCTGTCGTGTTCCAGTTGCTGGTAGGTCACCGTGCCACCGGCCCACACCAGGGCGGCCCGCTGTGGTGTGGTGGCGGCGATGCGCAGGAACGGTTCGGCCACGGTCGTGGACGCCGTCGCGGACTGTACCGGCGGGGCGGGGCGGGCACCGGCGGGAATCTGGTCGATCGGGGTCTGCGGCGCCCGGCCAGCCTGCCGCAGGACGTCGTGGATCTGCGCCAGCAGCTCCCGTGCGGTGCCGGGCGTGAACAGGGTCGCGTCGTAGACCAGATCGAGGGTCAGTCCTCGGTCGTGCGGCTTGGCGTACAGAGTGAGGTCGTAGCGCGGTGCCACGTCCTCGGTCTCGATGAGTTCCAGCCGTGCCCCGGGCACCGTGACGTCGAACGGCTCGAGGTTGATCATATTGAACAACACCTGGAAGATCGGTGTGCGGTCCAGGTCGCGGGCCGGTGCCAGGCGTTCCACGATCCGCTCGAACGGCACGTCCTGGTGCTCGTCGGCGCCGAGCGCGGCCTCCCGGACCCGACCGAGTAGGTCGGTGAAGGTGGGGTTGCCGGCGGTGTCGGTGCGTACCACGACGGTGTTGACGAACAGCCCGATGCTGTCCTCGATGTCGCTGCGGGAGCGGCCGGCGACCGGCATGCCCACGACCACGTCGTGCTGGCCGGCCCAGCGCGACAGCACCACCTGGTAGGCGGCGAGCAGCACCATCGACAGGGTGGCATGCGCCGGGCGGGCTAGCCGTTCCAGCGCGGTGACCAGTTCGGGGCCGAGCTCTCGGCCGGCGCGGCCGGCGCGGCGCTCACCGGAGCGGCCGCGGGGATGGTCGGTGGGCAGGTCCAGGGTGGGCGGTGCCCCGGCGAGCCGGGACTCCCAGTAGCCGATGCCGGCGATTCCCGGTTCGGCGTCCTGGCGGGCCCGCTGCCAGGCGGCGAAGTCCGCGTACTGGACCGCAGGTGCCTGCGCGGTACCGGTCCGGCCTTCGGCGAGGTCCCGGTACACCGTCAGCAGTTCGCGGACCAGCACCCGCATCGACCAGCCGTCGGCGGCGATGTGATGCACGGCCAGCAGCGCCACGTACCGGTCGGCGGTGATGCGCAGCAGGTGAGCGCGGGCCGGGCCGCGGGTCAGGTCGAACGATTCGGTGTCGAACGTGGCCCGGATCCGGTCGAGTGCGGTGTCCCGCTCGTGGTCCGGCAGCGTGGTCAGGTCCGTCAGCGGCAGCGGCTCGGGGTCGCCGTCGGTGATGATCTGTCGTGGCGCGCCGTCCACCTGCACGTACCGGGTGCGCAGCACCTCGTGCCGGCCGACCACGGTTGCCAGGGCGGCCCGCAGGTGGCGGACGTCGAGTTCGCCGGTGAACCGAAGCTCGCCGGAGAGCCGGTACGCCTGGTCACCGGGGCGCAGCTGCTCCATGAACCACAGCCGCTGCTGGGCGAAGGACAGTGCCATCCCGGCCGGGTCGCGGGGTAGTCGCGGGATGCGGTCGTCGGTGCCCGCGCCGGCCCGCCGGCGCACCAGGTCGGCCAGGCCGCGTACGGTCGGCACGTCGAAGATCTCGTGCAGTTGCAGGTCGGCGTGGCAGCGTTCGCGGATCCGGGCGACCAGGCGGGTGGCCAGCAGCGAGTGGCCGCCCAGGTCGAAGAAGTCATCGTCGGGCCCGATTGCCGGGACGCCCAGCACCTCCTGCCAGATCGCGGCAATGTGCCGTTCCTGCTCTGAGCCCAGGGACGGGGCCGTGGTGTCCGCCGCCGCGCCGACCTCGGGGTCGGGCAGCAGATCGCGGTCGGCTTTGCCGTTGGGGTTGAGCGGGAAGGCGTCCAGCACGATCACGAACGACGGGACCATGTTGGGCATCAGCCGTTCGGCGAGCCAGTCGCGCAGGCCGGCCGGGTTGACCGGGCCGTCGTAGCCGCGGTCCGGCACGACGTAACCGAGCAGCCGCAGGTCTCCGCTGGGTGCCGGGCGGGCCAGGACGACGGCCTCGTGCACCCCCGGGTGGTCGGTGAGCACGGCCTGGACCTCGCCCGGCTCGGTGCGTACTCCGCGGATCTTGACCTGGTGGTCGTTGCGGCCCAGGTAGTGCAGTCGTCCGTCGACGCCGTACCGGACCCGGTCACCGGTCCTGTAGAGGCGGGCGCCGGGGGTGTCCGAGTAGGGGTGCGGCACGAACCGGTCGGCGGTCAGGTCGGGCCGGCCCTGGTAGCCGCGGGTGACGCCGGTGCCGCCGACGTAGAGCTCGCCGACGACACCGATCGGGACCGGCTCCAGGTACTCGTCGAGGACGTACAGTTCGGTTCCGGCGACTGGCCGGCCGACCGCCGGGGTGCGCCCGTCGGGAACGCAGTGTTCCAGCGTGCAGAACACGGTGATCTCCGTGGGACCGTAGGCGTTGACGATGCGCCGGCCGGGTGCCCACGTGCGGACGATCTCGGCGGAGATCGCCTCACCGACCGAGGTCAGTTCGGTGAGGGTGGGCAGGTCGGCGGGGTCGAGGGTGGCCAGCACCGACGGGGTGGCGCACAGGCCGGTGATGGCGTGCTCGCGGATCGTTTCGACCAGCGGTGGCCCGGGGCGCAGCTGGGCGCGCGGCAGTACGTACAGGGTGGCGCCGGTGGTGAGCGCCATGACGTACTCCCAGGTGCTGACGTCGAAGCTGATCGAGGAGTTCTGCAGGATGCGGCGCTGCGGGTCGGGGTCGAAACCCTGCCGGTGGGCGAGGTCCAAGTCCACCACGCCGCGGTGCTCCACCATGACGCCCTTGGGTCGGCCGGTGGAGCCGGAGGTGTAGATGACGTAGGCGAGGTTCGCGCCGGTGGGCTCGGCGACGTCCGGCAGCGTCTCGGGCACCTCGTACGGTTGCTCGAGCAGCAGCACCGGCACGTCGCCGACCGGCAGACGGGCGGCCAGGTCGGCGGTGGTGAGCAGCAACGCGACGGCCGAGTCGGCCATCATGTACTCCAGCCGCTTCGGCGGGTAGCCGGGGTCCATCGGGACGTAGGCGCCGCCGGCCATCATCGTGCCGAGCATGCCGACGAGCAGGTCGGCCCGGCCGTCGACGCTCAGGCCGACCTTCACCTCGGGCCGCACGCCGCGGCCGCGCAGCACGGCGGCGAGCCGGCGCGACTCGTCGATCAGCTCGCGATAGGTCAGGCTGCGGTCACCGCCGACCACCGCGATCCGGTCCGGGTCCCGGCGGGCCTGGGCCTCGATCAGGTGGTGAATGCAGTCGTCTGGCCCGGCGATGCCGTCGTCCGGCCGGTTCCAGGCGCGCAGCACGAGGTCGCATTCGGTGTCGGGTAGCAACGGCAGCAGGCCGGTGTCGTCGGCCGGGCGGACAGCGCAGGCGCGGGCCAGGATCTGCAGATGGGCGGCCAGCCGTTCGGCGGTGGCGGCGTCGAACAGGTCGACGGCATAGCGCAGCGAGCAGTACGAGACGCCGTCGACCTCCTCGACGAACAGCGCCAGGTCGTGCTCGCTGCCGTGGGCGGGCACCTCGTAGGGGCGCAGCACGATGTCGCCGACCGGGATACGCAGGTCGGTGAAGCCCGTGCCGAGCAGCGACAGGCCGCGCCCGGCGTCGGCGACCACGGTCTCGTAGTGGAACGCGACGTCGAACAGGACAGTGGCGCCGTCCGCACGCGACTCCGCGGTCTGCTGCAGGACCAGCGGGAAAGGGTAGTCCTGGTGGCTCATGGCGCCGAGCACGGACTCGCGGACCCGGCCCAGCAGGTCGCCGAACGTGTCGCCGGGCTGCACGCCGGTCCGGATGGCGCTCATGTTGGCGAAGTAGCCGACCACGTCACGGAAGGCCGCCTGGTCACGGTTGGCGGTGGCGGTGCCGATCCACACGTCCCGCTGGCCGCTGTAGCGCGACATCAGCAGGGTGAAGACGGCGAGCAACGCCATGTACGGGGTGCTGCCGTACCGGCGGGCGGTCTCGCGCAGGGCGGTGGTGAGTTCCCGGTCGAGGGTGAACGAGCAGGCGGCCGCCCGGTGTGACGGTCGGGCCGGCCGGGGCCGGTCGGTGGGCAGGTTCAGTCGGGTGACCTCGTCGCCGAGCCGATCGGCCCAGTACGCGGACGCAGCCAGCGCCTCCGGCCCGGCCAGCCACTGCTGCTGGCGGCGGACGTAGTCGAGGTAGCCCGCAGCGGGTGGCTGCTGCTCGGCCGCCCCCGCGTAGAACCGGCCAAGGTCTTCGGCCAGCAGCCCGAACGACCACAAGTCGGTGGCGATGTGGTGGGAGGCCAGCAACAGCAGGTGGGTGCCGTCGTCGAGGCGGCCGATCCGGGCGCGCAGCATCGGGTCGGCGGCCAGGTCGAACGGCTTCTCGGTGAACTCCAGGACGGCGGCGTCGATCTGGGCCGGGTCGAGGCCGGTGAGGTCGGCGACGGTAAAGTCGGCGGCCATCGTGGCGTGCACCCGCTGCCGCAGCTCCCCGTCGACCAGGGCGAGTGTGGTGCGCAGTGCCGGGTGGCGGTCGAGGACCCGCTGGAACGCGGTGCGCATGGCGTCCACGTTCAGCAGTCCTTCGATGCGGGCGGCGCCGGCCAGATGGTAGGCGGGGCTACCCGGGTGCAGCTGGTCGAAGAGCCACAGAGCGCGCTGTCCGGCAGAGACGGTTTGTCCGGCGTCGGCCCGGGCGGCCCGGGCGCGCAGCATCTCACGCAACAGTTCGCGCCCGTCCGCGGCGGTCGACGCGGTGTCGGCGGTCACGAAGGGTCTCCCGAGGTCTCGGCGAGGCGTTGTAGCAGGGCGTCGACGTCGTCCCCGGAGAGGTCGTCCATCGTGGCCAGGAGGCGTTCGACGGCGCGGGGGTCGTCGAGGTCGGGCAGGCCGGGGCCGGGCTCCGGCAGACCGGTCCGGCCGACGCGCCGGCTGAGGTCGACGGCGAGGTCGTCGATGGTGTCGCCACGTAGCAGCTGCACTACCTTGATCTCGGTGTGCAGGTCCGCCTCGAGCCGGCGTTGCAGTTCCAGACCCATGATCGAGTCGATGCCGAGATGGTTGAGCGCCCGGGTGGTGTCGACGCGGCCGGAGGGGATCCGCAGGACCCGCGCGACCGCGGTCCGGAGCATCTCGGTGACCGCCCGGACCCGGTCGACGTCGTCCATGGCGCCGAGCGCCGCCAGGGCGGAGTCGTCGCCGGCCGAGCCGGTGGCGGTGGTCTCCTGCCGGGCGAGTTCGGCGAGCACGTCGGCGGTGACCGGCTGGAGCACCAGGCGGCCGGCCTCGGCCAGGACGCGGCCGTCCTCGGCAAGCACCAGGGCGGGGCGGGCCAGCAGGTCGTCGTCGCGGGTTTCCGGGCGGCCCAGGTGCAACCAGCGTGCCGGGATCCGCTCGGTGTCGCGCGGGGCGTGCAGGGCGACGCACTCGAACGGCAGGAACACCTGGTGCGGGCTGGCGGCGGCGAGGACCGCGCCGTGCAGCATGACGTCCAGCAGCGACCGGACGGTTCCGGCGGGTGCCGGGCTCAGGTCGATCAGCAGCTCGCCGTGCGGGCCGTCGGCCATCCGACCGGCCGGCCGGGAGCGCGAGGTCAAGCCGAGGGCGGCCAGGTGACCGTACGCGGTGTCGGCCGCCCGGTCCGGGCCGCAGCGCTCGCGCAGCGCCGCGACGTCCATCCGGTCGCAGCCGCCGGTCCCGTCGTCGAGCTGGGCGGTGGCCTGTGTCGTCCAGGTGCCGGCCGCGCCGAGCCGCACGTCGACGGTCTTCTCGCCGGTCGGGACGGCCACGTAGCTCTCGTCGGGTGCAGTCAGCCGGGCGCCGACCTCCAGCCGCACGGTGATCCGGGGGGAGTCGCCGGCCGGCACGAGCGCACCGATCGCGGTCCGTGCCGCCAGGGCGAACGACGCCAACGGTGTGCCCTGCCAGGCCAGCCGGCCGGGTTCGGCCCGGCGTGCCGGCGCGGCCTGCCACAGCCGCAGCCCGGACGCGCGTTCGGCCGGGACGGGCCGGGACGCGGCGGGCGGGTCCAGGGACACGGCACGCCGGCCGGGGACCGCCAGGGCGGAGAAGTCGAGTGCGTAACCCGCCTCGTAGAGCAGGCCCGCCGTGGTCAGCAGATCGGCCCGTTCGTCGCCGTCGCGGCGCAGCGTCGGCACGACGAGCGGGTCGGCGACCGGCCTCGCCGACCGGGTCAGGCAGTCGATCAGGGAGGGCGTGAGCGTGGGGTGTAGGCCGACCTCGACGAAGGTGCGGTATCCGCGGGCGGCGAGCTCGTCGACGGCCTGCCGGAACATCACCGGCCGGGCCACGTTCGAGGCCCAGTAGGCGGCGTCCAGTGCGGTGGCCGGGATCTCGGTGCCGGTGACGGTGGAGACGAACAGCGCGCCGATTGCCCGGGGCCGCAGGAACTCCGCCTGGCGACCCAGCTTCGCCGCGGTGGCGTCCATCCGGCTGCTGTGGAAGGCGATGTCGCCGGGCAGCATCCGGGCGAAATGGTCCTCGGCGGACAGTTGCCGGACCAGCTCGGCGACGGCCTGTTCGCTGCCGGCAACCAGGGTCGAGAGGGGGCCGTTCCAGCCGGCGATCTCGGCGTCGCCACCGGCCGCGGCGATCCGGTCGGCGGCCTCGCCGGCGGGGACGCCGAGCAGCGCCGTGCGGCCGGTCCCGCCGTCGGAGCGCATCAGCGCTCCGCGCAGGCCGGCCAGGCGCAGGGCGTCGGCGAGCGGCAGCGCTCCCGCGGCGGCCGCGGCGGCGATCTCACCGAGGCTGTGCCCGACGTACGCGCCGGCGTTCAGTCCCCAGTGGACCAGTTGCCGGGAGACGGCGACCTGCAGGGCGACCAGGACCGGCTGCAGCACCGCGGGGTCGCCGATCCGGTCGTCCGGCGACGGGGCGGCCAGCACCTCCAGCAGAGACCAGCCGCTGATGTCGCGCAGCAGGTCGTCGCATTCGTCGAGGACGTCGCGGGCCACCGGCTCGGAAGCGTACAGGCCGCGCCCCATGCCGGGCCACTGGTTGCCCTGGCCGGAGAAGACCAGCGCGACCGCTCCAGGGTCCCCGTGCTCGCCGGTGTTGTCGCTGTCCAGGCCGGCGAGCCAGTCCTGAGCCTGCGGCACATCGGTGACCACCTGTGCCCGGCGCCGGCGCCCGTGTGGCCGCAGCGCTCCCGCGGTGTAGGCGAGGTCGCCGAGGTCGGCGACGCCCCGATCGAGCAGCGTCCGGTAGTAGTCGGCCAGTTCCGCCAGCGACCGTGGGTCGTCGCCGGAGACCGGCAGCAGCACCGCGGTGCCGTTGCCGAATCGTTCGCTGATTCCCCCGCGCACGAGTCATTCCCTCCGTCGGGCAGCAGCCGACCAGGCCGCCGTGGGCACGGCGGCCCGCGGCCGGGTGCTGTCGAGGTGTTTCACCGGCGCTCTGCCGGCATCGCGGCCGCCGAGGGGCGGCCGCCGTCACTCGTCGCGCCGGCCCGGTGGCCGGCGGACCGTAGTCAGGCCACTGCGCCCGTGGCGGCCGCCGCGTCCTCGGCGAGCTGGGCATCGATCTGCCGGCGGATCTCGGCGAGAGTCTGCTCCGGGTCCCACTCGCCCTTGGCCTCGATGGCCTTGCCGTCCTGGAAGCGGCACCAGCTGGTGTAACTGACCTTGAACCGCTTGCCGGTCGGTGCGAAGCCCATCATCGGCCCGACGTGCACGCCGGCCATCGTCCAGGCCAGGTGGACGGTGTCGCCCTCCCAGCGCTCGACGGTCGCGGTGTACACCGGCTGCAGCTTCTCGCGCAGCTCGGTGATGCCGGCCCGGATGCCCTCAAGGTCGTCGCCGGTAGCGTCGAGCTGGAGCGCGGACTCGTCGGTGTGCGTGATGAAGTCCGGGTGGATGAACTCCCCCAAGCGGTCGATGTTGCCCTTGTTGAGCACTTCCTCGACGTAGACCGCGAGCACTTTCTCGCACGCGGAACGGTCTTCCCCCATGATTTCTCCTTTTAATTGGCCGTTGTCGATGAACCGCTAGCCCCGATTCGGGGCTGCGGGATCGGCGGGCGAGCGAGGCGTCATGCCGGGAGGTTCGCCCCATCGCGATAGGCCCTGCACGTACCTCGCAGAACGGACATAATGCTTGCAGCTTCAAATTGTTTCGCCGCTGAAATGCGACGGCACCGCGAAAATTCGACACGGTTGGTCTAGCACGATGCATCACACTCATCAATGTGATAGACGTCACATCGGACGGCCTTACGGACTCGCGTCCTACATCGTAGAGTCGGCCATCGACAAGTGCGGCGAAAGGTGCGGGGACCTTTACGCGGCGCAGATGGACTGCAGCACTGCCGTGAAACGGTGAATTCAGCCTTTCTGTTCCGGTCCCGGCCTTCCATCGGCCACATCGAAACCTTTTGTCAATTGGTTTCGGGGACAGGAGCCAGTGCCATGAATGGTGAACACGATTCCGCGGTGGCGGTAGTCGGCCTTGCCTGCCGGCTCCCCCAGGCACCGGACGTGCCAGCGCTGTGGGCCCTGCTCGACCGCGGGGCCAGTGGCATTACCGACTGGCCCGCCAACCGGTGGACACCATCCGCGCCGATCGATCCGGACCGCCTTCCGCCCACCCGCCGCGGCGGGTTCATCGCCGATCCGGCCGCCTTCGACGCGGCGTTCTTCGGCCTCTCGCCGCGTGAGGCCGACATGCTCGATCCCCAGCAACGTCTCGCTCTCGAGCTGGGCTGGGAAACCCTGGAGAACGCAGGCATGCTGCCCGCCACGCTGGCCGGCAGCCGCACCGGCGTCTATCTGGGCACGATGGCCGGCGACTACGCGACCGTGGTGCACGATCAGGGGCCGGACGCCGTCACACCCCACACCGTGGCCGGCCTGACCAGGGGAATCATCGCCAACCGCCTATCCTACACGCTCGGCCTGCGGGGCCCCAGCCTGACCGTCGACTCCGCCCAGTCCTCGTCGCTGGTCGCCGTGCACCTGGCCGTCGAGAGCCTGGCGCGCGGCGAATGCGACCTCGCCCTGACCGGTGGGGTCAATCTGCTGCTCACGCCGGAGAGCACGCTGGCCGCCGCCCGGTTCGGTGGCCTCTCTCCCGACGGCGAGTGCTACACCTTCGACGCCCGCGCCAACGGGTACGTCCGCGGCGAGGGCGGCGTCATGATGCTGCTCAAGCCGCTCGAGCGCGCGCTCGGCGACGGCGACCGGATCTACTCGGTGATTTGGGGCAGCGCGGTAAACAATGACGGCTCCACCGATGGCCTCACCGTCCCTGACCAGGCCGCTCAGGAAGACGTGATCCGCGCGGCGTGGAAGCGCGCCGGCATCGACCCAGGTCAGGTTGGTTACGTCGAGACGCACGGTACGGGAACAAGGGTTGGTGATCCGATAGAAGTAGCGGCGCTGGGCGCAACATACGGGCGGTGCCGCTCCCGCGCCGAGCCACTTCTGATCGGCTCAGTAAAGACAAACATTGGACATCTCGAGGGCGCCGCGGGTATCACCGGGCTATTAAAAGCGGTCTTGAGTGTTCATCAATCAATCCTGCCGCCGCACTTGAACTTTAGGCAGCCGAATCCCGCCATCCCGTTCACTGAATTTAACGTCCTGGTTAACACAGAACGGTTTCCGTGGCCACAGGAACGTGGACAGCTGATTGCGGGTGTCAGTTCCTTCGGTATGGGCGGAACCAATTGTCACATCATCATTTCCGGCCAGCCAGTCCAGACGGAAGGAGCGAACCCATCGGCAACTTCAGCCGGGGGTCCGTTCCCGTTGCCGATCTCCGGACGGGGCACGGATGCCCTGCGTGCGCAGGCCCGGCAGCTCGTCCGGTACTGGACCGACCATCCCGGCACCGACCAGCACGACCTCGCCTATTCCCTGGCCACCACGCGCACCGCGTTCGAGGACCGTGCGGTGGTGCTCGGTGACGGAGACCCCCGTATCGCGCTCGCCGCCCTCGCCGAGGGTCGCCGGTCCGCCGACATCGTCGTCGGCCGTGTGCCGGCCGGCGACCGGCCACGCCTGGCGTTCCTCTTCACCGGCCAGGGCAGCCAGCAGCACCGGATGGGCGCGGACCTGCACGCCCGCTTCCCGGTCTTCGCCGCCGCCCTCGACGAGGCATGCGCCGGTTTCGACGCCGAATTCGGTGTCGGACTGCGCGACATCATGTTCGCCGCCGACGATTCCCGCCTGCACGAGACCATATACACCCAGGCGGCGCTGGTCGCCTTCGAGGTGGCCCAGGCGCGGCTGCTCGAGTCGTGGGGTCTGCGGCCTGCGGTCCTCGCCGGCCACTCGATCGGCGAGATCGCCGCCGCGCACGTCGCCGGCGTCTTCTCCCTGACTGACGCCATCCGCCTGGTGGCGGCCCGGGGCCGGCTCATGCAGGCACTGCCGGCCGGCGGCGCCATGGTCGCGGTGGAGGCGTCCGAGGACGACGTCCTGCCGTACCTGGCCGGTCACAAGACGACGGTGAGCATCGCCGCGGTCAACGGCCCCGCCGCGGTCGTCCTCTCCGGCGCCCGGGACGACGTCGACGAGGTGGTCCGGCTCCTCGATGGAAAGGGCCGGCGCACCCACCGGCTCCGGGTCAGCCACGCTTTCCACTCGGCGCTCATGGATCCGATGCTCGACGCGTTCCGCGCGGTGGCCGAGACCATCACCTATGCCGCACCGGACCGCGCCCTGATCTCGAACCTGACCGGTGCCGTGGCCGACCCCGACGAGATCTGCCGGCCCGACTACTGGGTCCGGCACGTCCGGGAGACGGTGCGGTTCCACGACGGTGTCGCCGCGATCGCCGCCGACGGCGTGACCGACATGGTGGAGATCGGACCGGACGCCGCCCTGACCGCGATGGCCGCGGCCACTCTGACCGACACCGGCGTCACCGTCGCCGCGGCCCGCCGCCGCGGCCAGGACGAGGTCCGCACCGCCATGGCGGCGGCCGCCGGCCAATACGTCCGTGGCGCCGAACTGGACTGGACCGCTCTGCTGGGTGGCCCCGGCCGCCGGATCAGCCTGCCCACCTACGCCTTCCAGCGCAAACGCCACTGGGTACGTCCCGGGACCGGCATCCGGCGACCGGCGCCCGGCGACGTCGCCCCGGCCGCCGACGCCGTCGCGGCAGAACCGCCCGCCACCCGGTTGGCTACTCTCGACCGGCCGGAACTGGCCAGGATCGTCCAGGCGGCAATCGCCCAGATCCTCGGCCACGACGACCCCGGCACGGTGGATCTGGACCGGAGCTTCAAGGATCTCGGCTTCGAGTCGCTGTCGGGCGTCGAACTGCGCAACCTCCTGGTCGCCGACATCGGTGTCGCCCTCCCGAGCGGCCTGATCTACGACTACCCGACCCCTCGGCTGCTTCTCGACCACCTCACCGGCACCACCGCGACCCGCGCGCACACACCGGCGACCGGCGCGTCCGGCGAGCCGATCGCGATCGTGGGTATGGGCTGCCGGCTGCCCGGCGGCGTGTCCACCCCGGAACAGCTGTGGCAGATCCTCGCCGAAGGCCGCGACGCCATCGG
>NZ_JBEPDB010000075.1:0-47348 GCF_040300025.1 Dactylosporangium sp. NPDC000555
GGTGTGCGCGGTGACGTTGGGAGTCGCCGTGCACACCACGACCGCCGCCGCCACGCCGGTCAGGATCCGCCGCCGGCGACGAACCTGGCCGGCCCGCACCCACACCGCCTCCGCCAGCGCCGGCGCCCTGACGTCCGCGGACGCCTGCTCGAGCAATTCGGCCAGCTCACGCGTGCCCATCTCGGCCCTCCTGTCGCACCACGAGCAGTTCGCCCATCTCAGTGCTCCCGCCCCGCCGTGAGCAGTTCGCCCAGCTCAGGCGCGAGCACCCGCAGCCGCCGCAGCGCGACGCTGGTCTGGCTCTTCACGGTGCCGACCGACACGCCCAGCACCTCCGCGGTGCGGGCCTCGGTCAGGTCGTCGAAGAACCTCAGCACGAGCACCGCCCGCTGCCGCGGGGCGAGCCGGGCCAGCGCCGCCGCGAACACCACCCGGTCCGCCACCGGCTCGACGCTGTCGGAGCCCGCGGCCGGCGGTACCACGTCGACCAGCGTCTCCCGGCGGCGGCGCCGCCACCAGGACACGGCGTCGCGGTACATGATTTTGCGCAGGTACGCCTCCGGCTCGCCGTGCCGGACCTGCCGCCACCGCAGCGCGAGCTTGACCAGCGCCTCCTGCAGCAGGTCCTCGGCCCGGTGATGGTCGCCGCACAGCAGATACGCCGAGCGCAGCAGCCGGTGCTGGCGGGCCTGCACGAAGGCGACGAACTCGGCCTGCTCGTCACTGGGCGTGGGGTTCACGTGTGGTCAACGCACGAGTACCCCTGGATGGTTGGGGATCCGCCCGCGCCACTGCAACGAATTTCCGCGCAGCGCCGGTGCTGACTCCTCCCGCGGGCTTGCCGGCTCAGCCTTGAGGACCACTGATCGGCACCTCAGACGGAGGCACCGCGGGAGCGCGCCGGTCAGGGTGGTTGCCGTGACCCTCCTGCTGTCTGATCCACGCGTGTCCGCTGTTCCGGTCCGTGATGTCGACGAACCACTGGTCGCTCTCGACCGCGGGTTCGGGCCGGCCGGGGCCCTCGTGCGTCGCGAGCTGGCCAACCGGCTGGAGTCCGCGCGGGCGGCCCTGCCGCCGGGCATCTTCCTGCGGGTGGTGGAGGGCTACCGCCCTTCGCATCGGCAGCAGGCGATCATCGAGCGCTACTCGGCCGAGATCCGTACCGAACGCCCCGGCATCACCGATCCCGAGCTTCGCGTGCTGACCAGCCGGTTCGTGGCCCCATTGGAGGTGGCGCCCCACGTGGCCGGCGCCGCCGTCGACCTGACGCTCGTCGACTCGCACGGCAGTGAGCTCGATCTGGGCACGCCGATCGATGCCACCCCGGAACAATCCGGCGGACGCTGCTACTTCGCCGCCGAGGGGATCAGCGCCCCGGCCAGGGCCAACCGCGAACTGCTCGCCCGGGTGCTGGGCCGGGAAGGGCTGGTCAACTATCCCACCGAATGGTGGCATTACTCGTACGGCGACCGCTACTGGGCCCTGGCGACCGGAGCCGGCGCCGCGCTGTACGGCCCGGTGCTCGGCGACGCCACATGAGTGTGCTCACGCTGCGGCCGCGCGCCGCATGCGGCCGAGCCATCCTTCAGGTGGACCTGGCGGCCATCACCGCCAACACGCGCACCATCAAGTCCCGGACGGCCGGCGAGGTGATGGCGGTGGTCAAGGCCGACGGCTTCGGCCACGGTCAGGCGGACATCGCGCGTGCCGCGCTCGCCGGCGGAGCAACCCGGTTCGGTGTCACCAGCATCGACGAGGCTCTGTCGCTGCGCGCCGCGGGCCTGACCGAGCGCGTGCTGAGCTGGCTCAACCCGGTCGGCGCCGACTTCGCCACCGCGCTGCGCCAACACATCGAACTGGGCGTTCCGGGCCTGGAGCACCTGCGCGCGATCGCCCGCGGCGCACCCGGGGCGCGTGTCCATCTCCAGTTGGACACCGGCATGGGGCGCGACGGCGCCGAACCCGCCGAGTGGGAACGCCTGTGCCGCGAGGCCCGGGAGGCCGAGCGGTGCGGACAGGTCCGCGTCGTCGGGATCATGGGTCACCTGCCCTGCGCCGATCGTCCCTGCCACCCCGCCAACGCGGTGGGCCGCGACCGGTTCGCCTGGGGACTGCGTGTGGCCAGGTCGGCCGGGCTGCGCCCGGCGGACCATCATCTGGCCGCGACCGCCGCCACCCTCTCGGACCCGCTCGCCCACCACACCATGAGCCGTATCGGCGCGGGCCTGGTCGGCATTGACGAGTCGGGCACGGCACGGCTGCGGCCCGCTCTGACCCTGACCGCCCCGCTGGTGAGCGTCCGCAGCGTGCCGGCCGGCACACCGGTCGGCTACGGGCACACCTGGACAACGCCGCGCCCGACCCGGCTGGGTCTGATCCCGGTCGGCTACGCCGACGGCTTGCCCCGGCTCGCCTCCGACCGCGCCGAGGTCTGGGTCCGCGGGGAGCGCCGACCCGTCGTCGGCCGGATCTCGATGGACATGACCGTCGTCGACCTCGGCCTCGACCCGTTGGCGCCGCCCGTAGCCGTCGGCGACATCGTGACCGTCTTCGGTCCGGGCGACCGCGGTGAGCCGACCACAGCCGAATGGGCCCGGTGGGCCCAGACCCTCGAACACGAGATCGTCACGGGCCTCAGCGCCCGCCTGCTACGAAGGAGTGCCCCTTGACCCACATTCGCCTCGCTGTGATCGGCGGCGGCCGCAACTGCGAACACGAAGTCTCCCTCGCCTCGGCCGCCGCGGTCGCGGAAGCTCTTGCCGAGGCCGGACACGACGTGGTTCGCCTCACCATCGATCCCGAAGGCGTCTGGCGGGAGCGGGAGAACCGCCCGATCGGCCTGGCCGGGGCGTTGCAGGTGCTGTGTTCCTGCGCGGTGGTGTTCCCGGTGCTGCACGGTCCGCACGGTGAGGACGGAACGCTCGCGGCGCTGTGCGACCTGGCGGACCTGCCATGTGTGGGTTCGCCGCTGGGCGCGGGGGTGCTGGCCATGGACAAGTGGGCGACCAAACTCGTCGCCGGTGCCATGGGCATCGGCACCGCGCCGGCTCGGTTGCTCACCCGGCGCACCGCGGCGTCGTACGCCTTCAACCGCCCGGTCGTCGTCAAACCCGTCGCCGCCGGGTCCAGCCACGGCGTGACCCTCGTGCGCGGCGCCGACGGGCTGACGGCGGCCCTGGATGCCGCGTTCGCCCTCGGCGACCGGGTCCTGGTGGAGGACGTCGTGGCCGGTCGCGAGATCGACGTGGCGGTGCTGGGCCGGCCCGACGGATCGCGGATGGTGGCGCCGCCGCTGGAGATCGTCGTCCCCGACGGCGAGATCTTCGACCACGCCGCCAAGTACGCCGGCTCGCCGCGGTTCCTTCTCCCGGCCCCACTGGACGACGCGGCCCGCAAGGACCTGGAGCGGGCGGCGGTGGACATGTACGACGCGCTGGGCTGTGCCGGGGTCGCGCGGGTCGACTTCTTCCTGACCGATCGGGGACCGGTCCTCAATGAGGTCAACACGATGCCCGGCTTCACCGCACAGTCGCAGGCGCCGCGGATGTTCGCCGCCCTCGGGATGTCCTTCCATGAGCTGCTCGATCTGCTGGTACGCGATGCGCTGTCCGCCTGACCACCGGCCCGCTGCGTGGCGACCGTCACCTCCGTGGTTCCCTTACCGGGACCTTCCCCCCACGTAGCTGGACGGACGCATGAGCGAAACAGGGTGGCGCCCCTGGCTGCCCGGGGCGATCGCGGCGTTCACCGTGCTGGTGATCGGATTCACCGAGACACAGCTGACGTGGGCGCTCATGGGTGGCCGTAAGGCGGAGGGCTACGCCCTGGCGATCGGCGTGGCGGTCGCCGTCGGCCTGTGCCGCCGCGCGCCGGGTGCCGCGCTCGGACTCGTCTGGGCGATGGGCCTTTTTCACATGGCCCTCGGCACGCCGATCATGCTGTTCGAATTCACGCTCACCGCCGTGTTCTTCGCCGGCGCCCGGTGGGGGAGCACCGCGACCGTGGTGCTGAGCGCGCTTTCGGTGCCACTGACCATGGTCGTGGCATTCGCGCTGCACGGGGGTGCGATCCTCAACCGACTCGTCGGCAGTTCGAGGCTGGACGACATCATCGGGTACGGATCGGCGATCAGGCTGGGCGTACCGCTCATCGGGGTCCTGCTGGTCGCCGGCCCTTGGCCGGCGGGCATGGTCATGCGTTTCCTCGAACGGGCGAGCACCTCGCGGGAATCCATGCTCGCCGCCGAGGAGGCCGCCGCCGGGGCCTGGCGCGAGACGGAACATGCCCGTGAGATCGCGCATCTGCGTGACCAGCAGACCCGGCTCGCCCGCGACGTCCACGATGTCGTCGGCCACTCGCTCGCGGTGATCCTGGCCCAGGCCGAGTCCGGGCAGTACGTGGAGGACACCGCGAAGCTGCAGAAGACCCTGCAGACGATCGCGACCTCGGCGCGCTCCTCCCTGCAGGACGTGCGCCAGGTGCTCTCCTCCACCCAGCACGCGACCACCATGCCCGGCGACGTCGGCAGGTTCGACGGTCTCATCGACGGGGTGCGCAGCAGCGGACATGAGATCCTCGCGACAGAGCTGGGCACACCGCATCAGCTGCCGCGCGAGACCGAGGCGGTGGCCTACCGGGTGTTGCAGGAGATGCTGACCAATGCGATCAAGCACGGCCGGCGGGACCAGCCGATCGTGGTCGAGCGGCACTGGCCCGCGGCGCAACCGGCCGGTGGCTTCGCCGACACATTGCGGATAGAGGTCAGCAACATGGCGGAGGCTTCCCCTCGGACCGACGGCGATGCCGGGCGCGGTTTGGACGGTATGCGACGCCGCCTCGAATCCATCGGTGGCCACCTCGACGTGCGCCGCCGCGACCAGCCCGAAGGGACGACCTTCACCGTGACCGCGTGGGTGCCGGCGCGGGGCGCGGCGCGATGAGCGACGAGATCACGGTGCTGCTCGTCGATGATCAGAAGCTCTTCCAGGAAGGGGTACGCGTCATCGTCGACGCCCAGGAAGGCATGCGCGTGGTCGGCACGGCCGGCGACGGGGTGGAGGCGGTCAGGCTGGTAGAGCAGTTGCAGCCCGACGTCGTGCTGATGGACATCCGGATGCCCGAGATGGACGGCGTCGAGGCGAGCCGGCAGATCTTCGCCCCCGAGCGGGTCGCGCAACGGACCAAGCCCGTACGGGTGATCGTGCTGACCACCTTCAACCTCGACGACCGGGCGGCGACCGCGATCCGCCACGGCGCCAGCGGCTTTCTCCTCAAGGACACCACGCCGCTGATGCTGCGCGACGCGATCCGCACGGTCTACAGCGGGAACGCCGTCCTCGCCCCGCAGGACCTCGCCACCTTGCTCGACAACCAGTTCCAGACCGAGGCGCCGCCGCCCGCGGCGTTCCTGGGGCTGACGGACAAGGAGCGCGAGGTGTTCACCGCTGTGGCCCGTGGGATGTCCAACGCGGAGATCGCCAGGACCGTGTACCTCAGTGAGTCGACGGTCAAAACCCATGTGGGCGCTATCCTTCGCAAGCTCGCGCTTCGCGACCGGGTGCAGATCGTCGTGTTCGCCTACGAGCATGGTCTGGTGTAGCACGGCGGCCGGCCCTTGCCGGGGGCGTCGGACCGGCCGCCCATCAGGTCAGTGCCTGCGGCCCAGTGTCTCGCGCTTGATGAAGCCGAAAACGCTGGTGGCCACGAAGAGGATGACGCCGATCACCAGCAGCCAGAGAAGGCCCTTCACCGCGGCCCCCAGAATGATGAAGGCCAGCCAGACCAGTAGCAACAGCACCAAGAGAGCAATCATGTTCTTCACTCCATGCTCGGACGAGCGCCCGTTACAGGCGGGGGTACATGGCAGGTGCCCACACGGCACATTGACCAAACGTCGGCTCAGTGAGGTGCGTGCGCGGCGAGCGCGGCGCGTACCTGCTCGGCGGAGGCGCCGATGCGTTTCAGCGTGCACAGGGCATATCCGGTGACGTCGGGCCGGTACCGCCGGCCGGTCAGTGTCGCTCCGTCGTTCGGGCCGAGGTGGGTCCGCACGATCAGGGCGGGCTCGACGCCGCGGCGTGACTGTCCTGGCCGGTCAGCAGGGCGCCGCCGGGCTCGGCTCAGATCGCCGAGGACAACAGCGGTGTGGCGTCGAAACTCAGCGGCCTCGTGCTGCCATCCGGCCTCGCCAGGACCGCCACGGTGTGCGATGAACCGTAGTCGACGCTGAGCCGCCACCCATCCACGACCACCCATCCTACGACCGGCCAACAGGGCCCGGCGCGGCGCGTCCAGACCGTCGCGCACCCGTATGCGGCGGCGTCACCCGGCCTTGATCGGGCGGTACGCCGGCTGCCACATGGCGTCCTGCACCTGCTGCACCGGATCGGTCAGCTCGGCGAGCGCGAGGGTTCAGCGGTGCCGGGCCGGGTCAGGTTGACCGGGACGACGACCCGGTCGTACAGCTCCTCGCTGACGCCGCGGTCGAGCGCCGCGGCCCTGAGGGTGAGGCCGCCGTCGATGGCGTGGTGGGCGATCTGCGATGCGTGGTCGTAGCCGATCACCGGCGACAACGCGGTCACCATCATGACCGACCGGTCCACGTTGTGGCGCAGCCGTTCCTCGTCGAGCTCGGCGCCTTCGACGAGGAACCGGCGAAAGTGGTCGGCGGCGTCGGCGAGGATGCGGATCGAGTGCAGAACGTTGTTGATGACGATCGGCCGGAAGGCGTTGAGCTCGAAGTTGCCCTCGCCGCCCGCGATGGCGACGGCCGTGTCGGCGCCTTGCACCTGGATGCAGACCATGAGCATGGCCTCGGCCTGGGTCGGGTTCACCTTGCCGGGCATGATCGACGAGCCGGGCTCGTTGGCCGGCAGGTTCAGCTCGTGCAGCCCGGTCCGCGGCCCCGACCCCAGCCAGCGCATGTCGTTGGCGAACTTGAACAGTGCCACCGCGATGCCGCGCAGCGCGGCCGACGTCCGCACGAGCGCGTCGAGCGAGCCCTGGGCGGCGAACTTGTTGGGCGCGGTCACGAACGGCTTGCCGGTCAGCTCGGCGATGGTCTTGGCGGCGGCCTCGTCGAAGCCGGGTGGGGCGTTCAGCCCCGTGCCGACGGCGGTGCCGCCCATGGCCAGCCGGTACAGGCCGGTCATCGTCGCGATGAGATGGGCCATCGCGTCGGCGAGCTGGGCGGCGTAGCCGGACCACTCCTGACCGACGGTCAGCGGGGTCGCGTCCTCCAGGTGCGTGCGGCCGATCTTGACGACGGCGGCCCATTTCCGGCTCTTCTCGGCGGTCGTGTCGTGCAGCCGGGCCAGCGCCGGCAGCAGCTGCTCGTCGATCGCGGTCACGGCGGCGATGTGCATCGCGGTCGGGAACGTGTCGTTGGAGGACTGGCCCATGTTGACGTCGTCGTTGGGGTGCACCGGAGTCTTGGCGCCCAGTTGTCCGCCGACGAGCTGGATCGCCCGGTTGGAGATCACCTCGTTGACGTTCATGTTGGACTGGGTGCCGGAGCCGGTCTGCCACACGTACAACGGGAACTCAGTGTCGAGGCGGCCGCGGATCACCTCGTCGGCCACCCTCGAGATCAGGTCCGACTTCCACTCCGGCAGCCGTCCGGCCCGCGCGTTGACCATCGCGGCGGCCTTCTTCACATATCCGTAGGCGTGGTACACCTGCTTCGGCATGCGGTCGTCGCCGATGTCGAAGTGCACCAGCGAACGCTGCGTCTGGGCGCCCCAGTAGTGCTCGGCCGGCACCTCGACCGCGCCGAGCGAGTCGGTCTCGGTGCGAGTGCCGGTGGCGTCCAGACCGATCGGCACGTCGCGCACCCGGTGTTCCACGGCGTCACCCGGCCTTGATCGGGCGGTACGCCGGCTGCCACATGGCGTCCTGCACCTGCTGCACCGGATCGGTCAGCTCGGCTCGGGCGAGGCCCTCGGCGGCGGCGCGCTTGGCCACCGCCACGGCGACCGTGGCCGAGACCATCCGCAGGTTCTCCACCAGGGGCAGCAGCGAGGCGCCCGGCGCGCTCACGTCCACCAGCCGGCCCACCGCGCCGGCCGCCGCGGCGAGCATCCCGTCGCTGACCTTCCGGGCGCGGGCCACGATCGTGCCCAGCCCCAGGCCGGGGTACAGCAGCGCATTGTTCGCCTGCCCGATGGCGTACGTGACGCCGTTGTGCGTGACCGGCGGTACCGGAATGCCGGTGGCGATCAGGGCGTGACCGTCGGTCCACGGGATGAGCTGGTCCGGCATCGCCTCGATGCGCTCAGTCGGGTTGGACAGCGGAAAGATGATCGGCCGGTCCACGTGATGGGCCATCGCCCGGACGACGTCCTCCGTGAACGCCTGATGCACCGTCGACGTGCCGACGAGCATGGTGGGCCTGACGTTCCCGACCGTCTCGCGCAGCCCGACGCCGCCGTCGCGGCGCCAGCCGGCCACCTCGCTCGCCGGCCGGGCGTACGGGACCTGGAAGTCCAGCAGGTTGCTCATGTCGTCGGTGAGCAGGCCCTGCCGGTCGATACACCAGATCCGCCGGGTCGCCGCGTCGCGGTCCAGGCCGTCGCGGACCATCGCGTCGCGCAACTGGTCGGCGATGCCCACTCCGGCCGTACCGGCGCCGAAGATGACGATCCGCTGGTCGCGCATCGGCGTGCCGGTGACCCGGGTGGCGCTGAGCGCGGCGGCCAGCACGATCGCGCCGGTGCCCTGCATGTCGTCGTTGAAGGTGCACACCCGGTCGCGGTAGCGCTCCAGGATGCGCCGGCCGTTGCTCGGGCCGAAGTCCTCCCAGTGCAGGAGGGCGTTGGGGAACAGCTTGGTCACGGCCCGCACGTAGGTGTCGATGAAGTCGTCGTAGCGCTGCCCCCGGACGCGGGCGTGCCGGTTTCCGACGTACCTCGGGTCGTTGAGCAGCGCTTCGTTGTCCGTACCGACGTCCAGCGACACCGGGATCACCCGGGCCGGGTCGATCCCCGCCGCCGCGGTGTACACGGCCAGCTTCCCGACGGCGATGTCGATGCCGCCGACGCCCCAGTCGCCGATCCCGAGGATCTCCTCCGCGTCGGAGGCCACGAGCAGATCCACCTCGTCGGGGCCGAGCCCGAGGTCGGCGAGGGCCGTCTCCACCAGGTCGGGTTCGTCGATGGACAGGTACACCCCGCGCGGGCGGCGGTACTCGTGGCTGTACCGCTTGATCGCCTCGCCCACCGTCGGGTCGTACACCACCGGCAGCATCTCCCGCAGATGCTCGCCCAGCAGGCGGTAGAACAGCACCTCGTCGCTGTCCTGCAACATCGTCAGGAACACGTTCTTCTGCAGGTCGGTCGGCTGCTCGTGGTACTGCTCGTACGCCCGCGCGACCTGATCCTCCAGGCTCTGCACCGCCGAGGGCAACAGCCCCACCAGGCCCAGCGCCCGCCGCTCCGCGCGACTGTACGCCGTGCCCTTGTTCAGCAACGGGATCTCCAGCAGCTCCGCCCCGCGCGCGTTCGTCACGTAGGTGCCGTCCTGCGCGCGGAACTTCCGCCGCGTCGCGATGTTCGCCATCGCCGTCATACGCTCGCCCCCCGACATCCCGGCCCAGCGGCAGACCCGCTTCGGCGTCCCTGTCCACCCGCCTGCCTACCCGCAGCGCCGCCGCCGCACCCGCCATGCCCGCGATTCACCTCCGCCGGTGACCGGCGGACGACGGGCGTCGTGCCGGCCCCGCGCTCATCCCGCGCGGGTGAACCGTCCCCGCCGATGGCAATGGTCTGCTGTGACGAGTGGCGATTGGCGATGCCGCACCGCGCGCACCGCCGGACAGCACCATCGAAGTAGGAGAAGCATGCGAGCCGGAACTTCCACCGCCACCGTGACCGCCGCGAACACCGCACCCACGCAGGGCCGCCGCCGACGGTGGAGAAGGACGGCGGCCGTCATCGGTTCGACCATCGCCCTGCTCCTCGGCGTCGCCGTCGGCGGAGCGGTGCTCTACTACCGCAGCATCGACTCGAACATCCGGCGTACCGACGCGTTCGGCACCGGCGTCCAGCAGTCGCACGCGCCGGCGGCGACAGCGACGGCGACCCGGCCGCCGGTGGAGGTCGTCGGCGCCGAGAACATCCTGCTGCTGGGCAGCGACTCACGCGGTCCCGACGACCCGGGCAGCCGGGGCGACGCGGGCCTGGGCCGCACCGACACGATCATCCTTGTGCACGTCGACGCCGCCCACAAGAAGGCGTACCTGATCTCGTTGCCGCGCGACCTGTACGTGCACATCCCGCCGAACCCGGCCAACCCGAGCCTGGGAAACAGGGACGCGAAGATCAATGCGGCGTTCGCGTGGGGCGGTGTGCCGCTCGCGGTGCAGACCGTGGAGGCCTACACGGCGGTGCACGTCGACCACGTCGTCCTGGTGGACTTCGCCGGGTTCCAGCAGGTGACCGACGCGCTCGGGGGCGTCGACCTGTACATCGAACAGGCCGTCACCGGGGTCGGCAAGGGGGGCCGCCACTTCAACCAGGGCATGCAGCACCTGAACGGATCGGAGGCGCTCGAGTACGTCCGCCAGCGCGAGCAGTTCCTGGGCGGGGACTTCACCCGGATGTGCCATCAGCGGGAGTTCCTCAGCGCGCTGCTGGACAAGGCGAGCAGCACCGACACGCTGAAGAACCCGCTCAAGCTCAACGCGTTTCTCAAGTCGGTGGCCAAGGCCATCACCGTCGACAAGGAATTCTCCCTCGCCGACACGGCGTTCGCGTTCCGCAACATCGGCAGCAGCGACCTGACCATGCTGGTCAGCCCGAACCGCGGATCGGCGACGATCAAGAAGGAGAGCGTGGTGCTCCCCGACCCGGGCCGGGCGAGTGCGCTCTACAGCGCGGTCGCCAATGACAAGCTCGCCGACTGGCTCGCGCAGAACCCGCCGGCCACGCCCCCGAACTCGAAGAACGGATGCACCGGACCGTGATGCGCTTCGCAACGAACCACGCTCGCGGCGTGCCTGCCGCTCAGACCGAAGCGCGACGCGATCGCATGCCGTTGGTCGCGCTGCTGTTGCTCTCGACGCTGCTCGCGGCCTGTAATGCACAAGCCGGCGGCGACGTGCGCAGCGCCGGCGGGACGCCCTCGGCGGCGTCGAGCCCGTCCCTCGCCGGGCCGAGCAGCATGCCGCTGCGGGGGAGCGGCTCGCCCTCGAAGTACCGCGACCGCCTGCCGGCGTTCGACAAGGCCCCGCCCGCACAGCCGGTCACGCTTCCGGACGGCGGCAGCGCCGCGTGGATCTCGCGCGTGCCGACCGACCAGCCGGTGGCGTTCGTGACCATCGACGACGGCTGGGTCAAACACCCGGAGGCGGCCGAGCTGTTGCGGGAGGCGCACGTGCCCGTGACGCTGTTCCTCACCGTCAACGCGATCAGCGACAAGCCGGCGTACTTCAAGACGCTGCAGGACATCGGCGCCGTCGTCGAGGCGCACACCATCACCCACACCAACCTCAGCGGCAAGTCGTACAGCTTCCAGAAGGAGGAGATCTGCGGCTCCGCCGACCAGCTCGCCACCCTCTACGGCCGGCGGCCGACGCTGTTCCGCCCGCCGGGCGGGATCCAGGACGCGACGACCCTTCGAGCCGCGCACGACTGCGGGATGAAGGCCGCGTTCTTCTGGAAGGAGACGGTCAACCGGGGCAGCGTGCAGTACCAGGAGGCCCGAGTCGTCAAGCCGGGCGACGTGATCCTCATGCACTTCCGCGACCAGTTCGTCGAGGACTTCATCGCCGCGTTGAAGGCCATCAAGGCGGCCGGGTTGACGCCGGCCCAGCTGGAGGACTACTTCCCCTGACGGGTGCGGGCGGCGGCCCGGTAGCCCGGGGACGCGGGGGCGTCACGGCCGCGCCGCCGCCAGGGTGAGGGCCATCGACAGCGCGCCGATCAGGGGTGCGTCGTCGACGAAGGAGGCGGCGGCCAGGCGGGGCGGGAACGGTACCGAACGATCCAGCGCCGCAGCCACGCGCGGCAGGATGTGGTGCGCCGCGCCCATGAGGCCGCCGCCGATGACCACCCGCTGCGGGTCCAGGACGATGCTGAGGTTGGCGACCGTGCGGGACAGGGTGTCCAGGGCCTCGTCGAGCAGGCCGGCGACGCTCGGGTCGGGATACGCCTCGAACAGCTCGGCGGCGGTGACCGGGCGGCCCAGCAGGGCCGAGCCGCGGCGGGCCAGGGCGCTGCCGGAGATCGTCTCCTCCAGCGGGGCGCGGTTGTCGGCGAAGGCGGGCGCGTCCGCGGAGTCGCGCAGGTAGGCGATCTCTCCGGCGGCGCCGTTCGCGCCGGGCACGATCCGGCCGCCGGCCACGAGGGCGGCGGCCAGGCCGGTGCCCACGTTGACGTACAGCCCGGTGTCGGTGCCGCGCAGGGCGCCCCAGCGCAGTTCGGCGGTGGCGCCGGCGTTGACGTCGTTGTCGATGGCGAGCGGGGTGTCGCCGAACGCGGCACGCAGCAGGCCGGGCAGCGGCAGGCCGTCCCAGCCGGGCACGTTCGGGGCGAGGCGGACCACGCCGTCGCGCAGGACGCCGAACGTGGCGACGCCGACCGCGGCCGGCTCGGCGACGAGGTCGCGGGCGGCGGCCAGGGTGCGCTCGACGACCTGAGCCGCGCCCTCGGCACCGCGGGTGTCCAGCCGCACCGTGGCGTGCGGCCGGCCGTCCGTCGCGCCGACCGCCGTCGCGCCCAGCGCGACCTTGGTCCCGCCGAAGTCGATCGCCAGTACCTGCCGCGTCACCGGGGCCGGCCCGGCCGGGCGAGGGAGTCGATCGCGACGGCGACGGCGAGCACCGCGGCGGTGACCATGTACCGCACCGAGGAGTCGACGCTGAGCAGCAGCATGCCGTTGGTGATCGACTGGATGACGAGGATGCCGAGCAGCGCGGCGTAGGCGCGGCCGCGGCCGCCGAAGAGCGAGGTGCCGCCGATGACCGCGGCGGCGATGGCCATGAGCAGGGTGTCGCTGCCGCCGGAGCTCTGGTTGACCGCGGCGAGCCGGCTGGCCGCGAGGATGCCGCCGAACGCGGCCAGCGCGGCGGAGGCCATGAATGCGATGGTGCGGACGCGCACGATGCTGATGCCGGCGCGGCGGGCCGCCTCGGCGTTGCCGCCGACCGCGTACATGTGCCGGCCGAAGACGGTGTGGCGCAGCATCAGGTCGAGGACGACGACGAGCGTGCCGAAGATGACGAGCAGCAGCGGTACCCCGCGGTCGGCCGACAGTACCGCGACGGCGACGGCCAGGACGGCGGCGAGCCCGCCCAGCCGCAGCGCGAGCCCCAGCCCGGAGCCGACGGGCAGGTCAGCGGCGCGGCGCAGGCGCCGCTGGACGAGCGAGCCGGCGCTCCATCCGCCGACGATCGCGCCCGCGAGCAGCCAGCCGGCCCACGGGGGCAGCCAGGTGTCGCTCAGCCCGGCCAGGAACCCCTCGAAGGGCAGGTTGATGGTGCCGCCGCGGCCCAGGAGGTACAACATGAGGCCCTGCCACCCGATGAGCCCGGCCAGGGTGACGACGAACGACGGCATCCGCAGCCGGGTGAACATCCAGCCGTGCAGCAGGCCGATCAGCGCGGCACAGCCCAGTGCCACGCCGACCGCGGCGACCGGGTTCCAGCCGTGCCGCACCGACAGGATTGTCATGACGACCGCGCACAGGCCGCTGACCGAGCCGGCCGAGAGGTCGATCTCGCCCAGCAGGATCACCATGATGACGCCGAGCGAGATGGTGCCGGTCGCGGCCATCTGCAGGGCCAGGTTGGTGAGGTTCTCGGCGGACAGGAAGTGCTCGTTGAGCGAGCCGAACACCGCCGCGATGGCGACGAGGCCGCCGACGACCGGCCACGCGCCGAGGTCGGTGCGGCCCGTGCCGCGCAGCGGGATCAGCGACTGGTACAGCCGCCCGGTCGTGGTGGTCACGCGCTCTCCTCGCTTCGCTGCGGACCGGTGGGGGTCTCCTCGGGCACGGCGGCGCCGCCGGTGATGGCGGCGACGACGGCCTCGGGGGTGGACTCGGCGGTGGCGAACTCGCCGGCGTTGCGGCCCAGCCGCAGGACCACGATCCGGTCGCTGACCGCGCGCACGTCGGCGAGGTTGTGGGAGATGACGAGGACGGCCAGGCCCCGGTCGCGCAGCCGGCGGATCAGGTCGAGCACCTGCGCGGTCTGCTCGACGCCGAGGGCGGCGGTGGGCTCGTCCAGGATCACGACCCGCGGCTCGCCGATGAGGGCCCGGGCGATCGCCACCGACTGGCGCTGGCCGCCGGAGAGCATGGCGACCGGCACCCGGATGTCGCGGATGCGCACGTCGAGCGAGGACAGCAGGTCGCGCGCCACACGCTCCATCCGGATGTGGCTCAGCACGCTCCAGCGGCGCCGCTCCGCGCCGAGGAAGAGGTTGCCGACGACGTCGAGGTTCTCGCACAGGGCGAGGTCCTGGTGCACGGTCGAGACGCCGAGCCGCTGCGCGTCGTGCGGGCTGCCGATGCGCACCGGGGCGCCGTCGATCCCGATCGAGCCGCCGTCGGTGGTCACGACCCCGGACAGGACCTTGACGAGGGTCGACTTGCCGGCACCGTTGTCGCCGACCAGCGCGACCACCTGGCCGGACGGGAGGTCCAGGCTCACCCCGTCGAGAGCCTGGACCGCGCCGTACCGCTTGCTGACATTGGTTGCCCAGAGCACTACTGGATTCCCGCCGTGGTGCAGGCCGCCGCGGCCGGGCCGGTGCAGATCTCGGAGGCCTTGTAGAAGCCGTCCTTGACGATGGTGTCCTTGATCTTGTCCGCGGTGACCGCGGTCGGGTCGAGCAGGAACGCGGGGATGTCGCCGGTTCCGTTGGCCACCTTCGTCGGCGCGGCCGGCTTCTCGCCCTTCGCGAGGGCCACGGCCAGCTCCGCCGACTGCTCGGCCTCCCGCCGGATGTCGAGGTAGATGGTCATGTACTGCTCGCCGGTGAGGATCCGCTGTACCGCGGCGAGCTCGGCGTCCTGGCCGGTGATGGGCGGCAGGGTCGCGTATCCGGCGCGCTTCATCGCCGCGATGGCGCCGCCGGCCATGCCGTCGTTGGCGGAGAGCACCCCGACGACGTTGTCCCGGCCGAGCGCGGTGATGGCCTGCTCCATCTCCTGCTGGGCCTTGTCCGGGCTCCAGTCCGGGGTGTCGAACTCGCGGCCGATCTGCACCTTGCCGTCGAGGACCTTGTGCGCGCCGGTCTTGTAGTCGGCGGAGCTGGGGTCGGTGGGCGAGCCGTTGAGCATGACGATCTTGCCGGCGGTCGCCTTGCCCGCCTTGTTCAGCGCGTCGAGCAGCGCCTTGCCCTGCATCTCGCCGACCCGGACGTTGTCGAAGGAGACATAGTACTCGTACGTGATCCCGGAGATGAGCCGGTCGTAGGCGATGACCGGCACCTTCTTCTGCTTGGCCTGGTTGACCAGCGACGCGACCGCGCCGGCGTCGACGGCGTCGAGCACCAGCACGTCCGCGCCCTGGGCCAGGGCGGCCTCCACCTGCTGCTGTTGCTTGGCTGCGTCCTGGTCGGCGTTGGAGTACAGCACCTTGCAGGCCGCGCAGAGTGCGTGCACCTTGGCCTCGAACAGCGGCCGGTCGAACGCCTCGTAGCGGGTCGTCTTGGACTCCGGCAGGAACAGCGCGATCGTCGGCGCGTCCTTGCCGCCCTGCTTGCCACCGGTGCTGCCGCCACACCCGCCGGCGAGGACCGCCGCGGCGGTCAGCACTGCGACGAACCATCTGGCTCTCACGGAGGGCACCTTTCCTCGGAGGGTTCTCGCGAGGATGTTCGGCCACTCGGCCGGGCCTTGGCAAGGTCCTTTACGAAATTGATAAGGGACCTTTCTGAACTCGTGTGGCACGCTGGACCCCGTGCAGACCACCGCCACCGCCAGCACGACCAGCGTGCTGCGGGTGATGAACGAGCGAGCCGTCTTCGCCGAGACCTTCCGTCTCGGCGCGGTGTCGCGCCCCGAGCTGGCACAGCACACGGGGCTGTCCAAGCCGACCGTGGCCGGTGCCCTGGCAAACCTGGAGCGCGCCGGGCTGCTGCGCCAGGTCGGGATGCGCGCCGGCGCCGCCGGCCGCTCCGCGGTGCTGTACGAGGTGCGCCCCGAGGCCGGCTGGGTCTTCGCCGTCGACGTCGGCCGCTCCTACGTCCGCGTCGCCCTGGCCGATCTCGTCGGGCGGATCGTCGCGCGCAAGGACGAGCCGTCGCGCAGCATGCGCGCCGGCGACCTCGTCGCGCAGCTCACCCGCCTCGCCGAGGAGCTGGCCACCACGGCCGGCATCACCCGCGAGGACATCACCCTGGCCGTCTTCGGCACCCCGGGCATCCACGACAAGGCCACCGGCGCCCTGCACCTGGCGCCGAACCTGCCCGGCTGGAACCGCCGCGGGAGCGTCGAACGCCTGGCCGGCATCGCCGGCGCGACCTACGTCGTGGAGAACGACATCGACCTGGCCGCCGTCGGCGAGGCCACCTACGGCCTCGGCCGCGGCGTGCGGCACTTCGTCTACGTCTCCATCGGCACCGGTACCGGCATGGGCATCATCATCGACGGCAAGCTGTACCGCGGCTTCCGCGGCGCCGCCGGCGAGATCGGCTACCTGCCGGTCGGCGAGGACGACCCCCTCGCCGACGAGCCCGCCGCCCGCCGCCGCGGCATGTTCGAGTCGGTCGCCTCGGCCGACGGCGTGGTCGCCATGGCCCGCCGGCTCGGCCTGACCAGCGTGAGCACCGCGAAGGACGTCTTCGACGCCGCCCGCTCCGGCGACGAGATCGCCCGCCGGGCCGTCGCGCGCGAGGTCGACCACGTCAGCCACGCCCTCGCCGGCATCACCGCGGTGCTCGACCCAGAGCTCGTCGTCCTCGGCGGCGGCGTCGGCAGCCAGCCCGGCGACCTGCTCACCGCCCCGGTCGCCGAACGCCTCCGCGACCTGGTCGCGTTGCGCCCGCCGCGCATCGAGGTCTCCACCCTCGGCACGGACGCCGTACTGCTCGGCGCCCTGGCCGTCGGCCTGGCCGACGCCAGGAACCTGGTCCTGGACACCGCGGCCGCCGCCGGCTGAAGCCCGGTCGGGGCGGCGTCGGGTCTACTCGTCGGCGACGAGGTGCCGGGCGGCCGCGGCGATGTGGCCGGCGTCGATGCCGGCCCACGCGAGCAGCTCCTCCGGGCTGCCGGAGCCGGGCATGTCGCGGACGGCCAGGTGGGCGATGCGCGGGTTGGCGATGCCATCGGTGACGAGACTGTCGATGACGGCGGAGCCGAGGCCGCCCTCGGGGTGGTGGTCCTCGGCGACGACGATCCGGCCGCCGGTCGCCGCGGCGGCCGCGGCGAGGGTGGCGCCGTCGATGGGCTTGACGGAGTACGCGTCGATGACCCTGGCTGTGATGCCGAGTCCGGCGAGGTCGTCGGCGGCGGCGAGACAGGCGTGCAGGGTGACGCCGGCACCGATCAGGGTCACGTGGTCGTGGTCGCTCGCGCGCAGGACCTTGGAGCCGCCGATGGGGAAGGCCTCGCCGCCGGGGTACAGGACGGGGTAGCCGCCGCGGGTGGTGCGCAGGTAGCTGATGCCGGGGATGGTGGCCATCGCGTTGGTCAGGGCGACGGTGCTGGTGGCGTCGGCGGGGTAGAGCACGGTGGAGCCGTGCACGGCGCGGATCATCGCGATGTCCTCCAGGCCCATCTGGGAGGGGCCGTCGGCGCCGATCTCGAGGCCGGCGTGCGAGCCGACCAGGCGGACGCCGACGCCGCTGACGGAGCCCATGCGGATGAAGTCGTAGGCCCGCGTGAGGAACGCGGCGAAGGTGGAGGCGTAGGGGCGGTAGCCGCGCACGGCGAGGCCGGTGGCGGCGGCGACCATCTGTTGTTCGGCGATGAACATCTCGAAGTACCGGTCGGGGAAGGCACGGGCGAACTCGACGGCGTAGGTGGAATTGTTGACCTCACCGTCGAGGGCGACCACCCGCGGATCGCGGGCGCCGAGGGCGGCCAGGGCGTCGCCGTACGCCTTGCGGGTGGCGACGTTCGCGCCGAGCTCGTAGCGGGCCGCGGCGGCCGGCGAGGCGGGCGCGGTGGTGGGCGGCCGCTCGGCGTCGCCGCCGGTCTCGGGCAGCGGGCCGCGGACGGTGAGGTGACGCGGGCCGCCGAGCTCGGCGATGGCGCGTTCGGCCATGTCGGCGGGGAAGGGCTTGCCGTGCCAGCCGGGGCTGTCCTCGACCTCGGAGAAGCCCTTGCCCTTGACGGTCTTGGCGAGGATCACGGTGGGCCGGCCATCGGCATCGGTGCCGGTCGCGGCGCTCAGCGCCTGGTCGATGGCGGTCAGGTCGTGGCCGTCGACGGTCAGCACCCGGGCGCCGAAGGCCCCGGCGCGGGCCGCGTAGGCGCCGAGGTTCCAGCCGAGCGCGGTTTCGCCGCGCTGGCCGAGCCGGTTGACGTCGACGATGGCGGTGAGATTGGACAGCCGGTAGTAGGAGGCCTTGTCGAGGGCTTCCCAGATGGAACCCTCGGCGAGTTCGCTGTCGCCGCACAGGACCCAGATCCGGTAGGGCAACTTGTCGAGATACTTGCCGGCCAGGGCGACACCGACGCCGTCGGGCAGGCCCTGGCCGAGTGAGCCGGTGGCCACGTCGACCCAGGGCACCACGGGGGTGGGGTGGCCCTGCAGGCGCTGCCCGAAACGCCGGTAGCCGTGCATCAGCTCCTCGTCGGTGACCACGCCGACGGCTTTGTAGACCGCGTACAGCAGGGGTGAGGCATGACCCTTGGAGAAGATCAGGTGATCGTTGGCGCCGTCGGCCGGCTTGTCCCAGTCGTAGCGCAGGTGCCGGGCGACGAGCACGGCGAGCAGGTCGGCGGCGGACATGCTCGACGTCGGGTGGCCCGATCCGGCGCTGGTGGACGAGCGGATCGCGTCGACCCGCAGCTGTGCGGCGACCTGGGCGACGGTGTCCAGGGTCGCGCCGGGCGAGGTGATCGTGGTCATGACGTTTCCTTGTCGCGGAAATCCTGCGCGGAATCGGAACGGCCTGATGCAATGCGTCTACCCGCCCTTCGCGACGGCTAACGGCGAGCGGTGCGCCTGGCGCCGGATGTCCTGGCCACCGACGCTGTCATCACCGGCGGCTGCACAAGACCACGGCCAAATCGTGATGGTGCGACGGCCGGTCGGCGCTGCGGCCTCACCGTCCGGTGAGAAGGTGGCGGCGGACCTTACCGCTGGGGTCGGCGCGAAGTTGGTCGGCACGTGCGGTGAAGGTGTCCGGGTCGAGGATGGCGAGGGCGCGCCATGCCTCGCCGCGGATTCGCACGTTCGGATGGCCGAGGAAGGCGACAAGCCGGATGGCATCGTCGCGGGTGCCCATGTCGGCCAGGCCGGCGAGTGCGCCGATGGTTGCGTCCCGGGTGGCATCAGCGTTGGTGAGTGTCGTGCGGTAGAGCGCGGCGGAGCCGGTGTGGCCCAGAGCGCGCAGGCTGGTGCGGGCCAGGTAGCGCACCCGTGCGTCGGGGTCGAGCAGGGCGCGGCGGAGGTGCGGTTCGCTGTCGGGGTGGTGGGTGCGGGCCCGCAACGCCTTCCACCGGATACGGGGGTTGGGGTCGGATTCGAGCAGCGGCAGCAGCCCGCGTTGGACGGCCGGGTCGAGGCTGCGTGCGGTGGCGACCCCGGTGGCCCAGTGCCGCAGGGCCGGGTCGCCGGTGGCGACGGCCTGCTCGATGGAGGCGGCCGGCTCGACGGTGGCGAGCATGCGCAGGCAGCTCGCGGCGACCGCGGTGTCATCGCCGCGGGCGCCGGCCCACAGGGCGGCTCGACCGGCCGGGTCACCGTCGGTGAGCAACTCGCCGATGATGCGCACGATCGGGCCGGCGCGGTGGCGCGCGCCGAGGCCCTCGATCAGCGGGAGGAGCTGCACGAGCAGGGTGCCGTGGCCAACCGTGAGCCGGGCGTGCACCGCGGCGGTGGCCTGTTGGCGGACGGGGTCGACCGGGTCGTTGAGCCGCAGCAGCAGGAACGGCAGGGTGAACAGCTCGTCGCTGGTGGCCAGCCACCGGACACCGGCCTCACGCAGGTATCCGGACCGGTCGAAGGTCAGCAGCGCCGCGACCGCGGCGGCATGCCGGCCGTAGACCTCGGTCAGCGCGCCGACGTCGGTTCCGAGCATCGCAGCGAGCGAGCGGCGACGGCCGCGGTACGCGCCCTCCAGGACGACGACGGCGCGCGGGGTGGCCACGCGCAGCAGGCCGCTGAGCCTTTCGGCTGTCCGCGCTGGGTCCTGCTCCCACCAGCACAGGACCTCCTCGACGCCGACGATCAGGCGCTCGGCGTTCCAGCGCTGCGCCCATTCGTCGTGTTTCCACCGCATCCTTCTACCCGTCCCGCAGCCGGATGGCGATGCGGCTGCCCTGCTTGCGCAGGATAGCCAGGGACACCAAGGCGCCGCCTCGGATATTGCACGTCGAGGGCAGGGTCGGCCCGGACCTGTCGGTCGCCGCGATCCGCGAAGACCGCATCCTCGACGGAGCCCACGCCACCGGCTGCGACGTCCGCCGCCTGGCAGACCTGTTCGGCCTCAGCATCCGAGCCGGCACCCGCTACACCGATACCGTTGACATGCCGAGCTGACCCAGCAGGAGTAGCCAGCGGACGGTGCCGCGCCGAGAGCAGAATGAGGTAGTGAGATCGCCGCTTTCTACCCCGGCCGCCATCCCCGCCGGAGCCCTCGCCGGGCGCCCGCAACCAGTCCTTGCCGCACCGGGCGGCATCGTCCTGCGCCCCTGGGAACCTTCCGATGCGGCGGTGTTCCTTGCTGCGTACCAGGATCCGGCGATTCAGCACTGGCACACCCGCCAACCGGCATCCGAGGCCGAGGTAAACGACTGGTTCGAGCAGTACCGTCGAAGCTGGGAGCAGGAAGAGGGCGCGAGCTGGGCGGTAACCCGCGGCGGCGAGGAGGTGCTCGGGCGTATCGCCCTGGGAGGCTTGAATCTCGACGACGGCGTCGCAGGATGCGGCTATTGGGTGCTCCCCGCTGCCCGCGGCGCAGGCGTGGCTCCCCGCGCGCTGGCAGCTGTCAGCGCCTGGGCGCTCGGCGAGGCCGGGTTCCACCGTCTGCATTTGAGCCACTCGACGCGCAACAACGCCTCCTGCCGCGCCGCTGTCAAAGCCGGATTCCGGCTGGAAGGCACCAAACGCAGCGAGGCCATCCACTCGGACGGCCGCCACGACATGCATCTGCACGCCCGCATCCGCGGCGACGACTGACCCTTCGCTGACAGGAGATGAAGCCGGCCGGCAACGGATGTTCGTAGTCGAGGAAGCTGCGGAATGCGCGAACCCGAGCGCTCTGGTCCGCTATGGATCTTCGGGCAGCACCACGCCGAAGCCGTGCCGGGCCAGGCGCAGCAGCACCTGTCCCGGCCTGGTCAGCTCGACGAGCTTGGCCTCGCACGATCGCTCCAGGTTCGCCAGGACCGCGGCATACCGCTGCGGGCCCTCGCGCCGGGCCCGGTCCAGGACGTCCGCGTTCTGCCACACCTTCGCCCGCGACTCGGCGAGCAGCCGGCGGGTGGCGGCCCGGTTGAGCGGACCCAGCAGCCGGTCGAGCGGGGTGACCCGGCTGCTGGCCCGTACCTCGTCGTCCTCCGCCCCCACCAGGGCCAGCAGTACGGTGTCAACGTGCCCGTGGTCATGGGCCCGTGACGCACGGGTGGCCGGGTCGTCGAACTCCTCGGGCGTGATGACCGCGATCAGCGCCTGCGGCAGGTCGTAGTTGATGTGCGCGTTCATGCCCAGCAGGATGTGCCGCAGCGGCGGCAACTCCGGACGAGTGCGGGCGACGTCGAAGGCGATCCGCCACGGCGCCGAAACCGGCTCCCCGGCCAGCTCCGCGTCGAACGCGTCGAGGTAGAGCTGCGCGAACACGAGGTCCCACCGCTCCAGCCAGGCACCGTCGAGGAACCCACCCCGGCCGATCTCCTCGGCAACCGCCCGAGTGGTGCGCAGGTAGGTGCTGTGGAAGAACCGGCGCGCGTCGCCGGCCGGTAGCCGGTCCTGGTCGGCGGCCATACGCTCGAGCAACGCTGCGATGCTCTCGTACACGGGCCGATCATCGCACGACCGATCGCGGATGCGGCTCTGCCTCGGCGCCGGCCCTCGCGCGGGCGGGTCGCTTGGCGAGCGTCCTCAGGACGGTCAGCCCGATCAATCCGGTGGCGATCGGGTTGAGTCCCACGATGAGGAACTGGACGGCCAATGGAACTGCGGCGAGCAGCCCGATGGTGGCCGTTCCGGCCGCGGCGGCCGTGATCTTGAGGCCCGCGCCGATGGTGAAGACCTGCGCCCGGACCTCTTCGGGTGACAGCGCGTTGCGAGCGGTGAAGAGCGCGCCGACCAACGGCCCGAGGAAGAACCCGGAGAGCGCGAGCGCGACGGTCAACACGGGCAGCGAGGTTGTGATGGCGCCGACCAGCACGGGCAGACCCGTACCGCACATGGCGAGCATGACCACGGCCGGGGCGCGCGGCGTGGGTGCCGGGCGGGCGGTCCACAGCAGCGAACCGAGCAGGCCACCGACCGCGACCGCGGTGAGCATGAACCCGGACGCCGAGGCGTGGTGGTGAGCCTTCGCCGCCAATGCGGCCACGACCGGCACCGCGCCGGGACCGAGTTGGCCGACGGCGCTGGCCAGGATCACCGTGGCCAACGTCTTGTTCGCCACGACAGCCCTGGCGCCGGCGGTCAACGACGGTCGACCGGTCGCTCCGGCCGCCCGCTCCTGCCGCACCGGCAGTACTGCTGCCAAGACGGCGCCGGCGGCGGACAGGCCGGCCATCAACAGTGCTGCCGCTGTACTGCTGACCAGGCTCGCCGTGAGGCCGGACAGTGCGGGCCCGGCGATGCCGGCGAGGTTGTAGGTCAGCGCGTCGACGCCGAAGATGCGCGGCAGTGCCTCCGGCTTGGCGAGCCGGGAAACCTGGCTGCTGAGACCCCCGGTGAGCGCCGGCCCGCAGGAGCCGCCCAGGAGCAGGACGAGCAGGGACGTGCCCAGTGGTACGTGACCCAGGGTGATCGCGGTGAGCGCCAGCGAGGCCGAAAACCCGGCGGTGAGTCCGGCGAGTGCTAGGACGGTCGCCGTGACCAGTCCGTCAGAGCCCCGACGAGCGGCGCGGCGACGACGTGCGGAATCATCAGGCAGGCGACGAGCAGGCCGGTGGCGCCGTCGCGGTGCAACCGGTCAAGGGCCAGCAAGATCAGGGCGACACGCCCGCCCTCGTCGGCCGTGCGAACCATGACGGCGGCGCCGGCGTACGCTACCAAACGGGACGCGGCCACGCGCCATCCTAAGGGTCAGCCGAGACGCGAGTCCGCCCGATTACCGCAGCCGCTGTACTTCGCGGTCCTGGGCCGCATCGTCCAGGACCATCACCATCACCTGGTCGGGCAGGTCGATCCCTCCGGATCCGGACGGATCTAGCCGCTGTTGGCGCCTACCATAGCGGCGCGCACCGGGCCGCTGTTTGGCGGATAAGGTCGGTGTCTAGGTCGGTACTGCCCTCCGGCAGGTTCCGTTCCGGCCACTCAGACCACAGTTGCAGGGCCGTTGCGCCGTCCGGGAGTTCGAACCACATCTTGAACTCGAAGCTCCCGTCTCCGCCACCGCCCCCGGCCGTATGCACCGGAACGTCCATTGCACCGGACGCTGTCTGCGCCCGAACGCCGAGCCGCAGATCCCCTGGACGTAGCAGATGCGGAAGGTCGAACGCCAGGTTCGGATTCGTGCCGCCGTCGTTGTCCTTGAGCCGGATCAGAAACTGAAAGACGAGTGCCGTGGGCAGGACCCGAGCTGCCGCCATCGCGACCACGGTCCGTTCGTCAGCCAGCAACAACCGATCGAACTCGGCGACCGTTACCGGCAGCACATCCGACCGCGTGATCTGCCCGTCGTCTGCCATGGTCAGTAACTGTACCGACACGCATTGCCGACGCCGACCACCGGCGCGAAGTACACCCACAGCGTCACGGCACTGGTCAGCACCTTCCCGCGCCGGTCGCCGTAGCCGCTCAGGTAGTCGACCATGCCCGACCAGTACAGGCCACCGGAACCCCGGCTCAGAGACTGGTTGGCCGCGACCCGGCTGCTGGTTGGGCTGGTCGGGTCGCGACGTTCTTCGCCTGGCGCGGACTGCGTGCCTACCGCCCGTGGGCGCACCGGTTGGCGCGGGGGCTGGCATGGGTCTACGTCGCAGCCAACGCGGCGACCGCCGTCGTGTGCGGCGTGTACATGTCGGACTGGGGCCTGCTTGCCGTGCCGTTCGCGGTGTACGTCGCGTCGGTCGCGGTCGCGGTCATGGTGCTCCGCCGGCTGGCAGCCTATCGTGCGTTGCTGACGCGACGGCCTTACATGGTCGAGGCGCGGTAGATGCCGGCGATGGAGGTGTCGAGCGTCCGGTTGAATTCGTCGTCGGTCTGCTGGTGCCGCAGATCCTCGGTCAGCGCTCGGGAGAAACTGGCGATCAGGCCGTGGTTGCGAGCGAGCCGGGCGTCGGCATCCTGCCGAGAGTAGCCGCCGGACAGGGCGACCACCCGCAGGACCTTCGGATGCTCGATCAGCTCGGCGTAGAAGTCGTCCTGGGTCGGAATGGAAAGCTTGAGCATCACCTGCCGCCCGTCCGGCATTGCCGGCAGGCGATCGAGGATGCCCTGTCGCAGCAACCCCTCGGCCTGCTGCTTCTGCTCGCTGTGGATGTCGACCTCCGGCTCGATGATCGGCATGAGGCCGGCGTCGAGGATCCGCTCGGCGTAGCCGAACTGCTGGTCGAGCACGGCGGCGACACCGGCCGGGTCGGCCCGGGAGACGAACGAGCGCATCTTGGTGCCGAACGCGCGGCGGCGGGTGGCCCGCGCCAGCAGGTCGTCCAGCCTGGTGAAGGGCTTCATCAGCCGTACGCCGTCCTGCTCGTCGGCGAGGCCCTCGTCCACCTTGACGAACGGGACGACCTGCTTGTGCTCCCACAGGTACTGTGGAGCGGCCGTGCCGGCCACGTCGCGGTCCATGGTCTGCTCGAACAGGATCGCGCCGAGGACGCGGTCGCCGCCGAACGACGGCGCGGTGATGATCCGTGACCGGAACTCGTGCATGAGGTCGAACATCTCGTGCTCGGTCGCGTAGCCCGACTCCGCCACCCCGTACTGTGCCAGCGCCTTCGGAGTGCTGCCGCCGCTCTGGTCGAGGGCGGCGAGGAAGCCGCGGCCGTGCGCGATCTTTGACCGTTGCTCCTGGTTCATGCCCCGATCCTGGCACCGGAGCCGACCGGCCGGCGGTGTTATCGCGCATCACCACGGCGCGATTTCGACCGCGTGGCCCCATGAAGCAGCGTGGCCCCCGTGAAGCAGCGTGGCTCCATGAGAAGTGGCTCCATGAAAACGGACCGAGGGACGCTCTGCGGCGTTCGGCGTGGTGTAACCCGGCGGTCATGTCGTCGGGGAAAGGTCGGGAGTTTGTCACATGGCTGCGGGGCGGATGCATCGTAAGAAGATCCAAATCAGCATGATCATCCCGGCTTGTGGCGATTTACCCCTGGTCAGGGCCCATATTGGCGGCCGGGATGAACAGGTACGCTGTGCCCCAGCGATTGCGCTCCCTACCGCTTGACGAACCTGTCAGGCAGCACGATCCACAACGGTGTGGGCCGAGCCGCTGATGCGGCTGGGGTGGAACCACGTCACACCGGAGGTGGCCTTGTCGACGCAGACCAAGCTCGAGTCGATCTTCAATACGGTCGTGCACCGCAACCCCGGTGAGCACGAGTTCCATCAAGCGGTGCGTGAGGTGCTCGACAGCGTCGCCCCGGCGCTGGACAGGCACCCCGACTACGTGGACGCCAAGATCATCGAGCGGATCTGTGAGCCCGAGCGCCAGATCATCTTCCGGGTGCCGTGGGAGGACGACCGCGGCGAGGTCCACATCAACCGTGGGTTCAGGGTCGAGTTCAACAGCGCGCTCGGGCCCTACAAGGGCGGGCTGCGGTTTCACCCGTCGGTGTACCTGGGCATCGTGAAGTTTCTCGGCTTCGAGCAGATCTTCAAGAACGCGCTGACCGGCATGCCGATCGGTGGCGGCAAGGGCGGCTCCGACTTCGATCCCAAGGGTCGTTCGGACCGCGAGGTGATGCGGTTCTGTCAGTCCTTCATGACCGAGCTGTACCGGCACATCGGCGAGTATACCGACGTTCCGGCCGGTGACATCGGCGTCGGTGGACGTGAGATCGGCTACCTGTTCGGTCAGTACAAGCGCATCACGAACAGGTATGAGTCGGGTGTACTGACGGGGAAGGGCTTGACCTACGGCGGCGCGCAGGTGCGCCGGGAAGCGACCGGATACGGCGCGGTCTTCTTCGCCGAGGAGATGCTGCGCGCCGTCGGCGACAGCTTCGACGGTAAGCGTGTCGTCGTCTCCGGCTCGGGCAACGTCGCGATCTACGCGATCGAGAAGGTGCATCAGCTCGGCGGAACCGTCGTGGCCTGTTCGGACTCCTCGGGCTACGTCTACGACGAGAAGGGCATCGACCTCGACGTGCTCAAGGACGTCAAGGAGGTCCGCCGGGCCCGCATCGACGAATACGTCGAGGCGCGACCGCACGCGTCCTTCGTCGCGGGCCGTGGCGTGTGGGAGGTGCCGTGCCAGGTCGCGGTGCCGTCCGCGACCCAGAACGAGATCAACGAGGCGGACGCCATCAGCCTCATCAACGGCGGATGCCTGATCGTGGTCGAGGGGGCGAACATGCCGACCAGCCCCGAAGCGATCCGCGCCTTCGAGCAGGCCGGTGTCCGGTTCGCGCCCGGCAAGGCCGCCAACGCCGGCGGTGTCGCCGCCAGCGCATTGGAGATGCAGCAGAACGCCATCCGCGACTCGTGGACGTTCCCGTACTCCGAGCAGCGCCTGCAGACCATCATGCGCGACATCCACGCCCGCTGCCATGCCACCGCCGAGGAGTACGGCATGCCCGGCAACTATGTCGCCGGCGCCAACATCGACGGTTTCCGGCGGGTCGCCGAGGCGATGCTGGCCCAGGGCCTGATCTGACGCCACGCCGCTGATGGGCGGCGACGATGCCCTCGGGCTCGTCGCCGCCCGCGGCGTCGGCATGCGTTCATGCGTCGCGCAGCGGCACGGGCACGCTGGCGACGATGACGCCCGGGCGGGTCTTCAACGCGGCGGCGAGCGCGACCTCGAGATGGTTGTGCAGGAAGCGGTACCGCAGCGGCTGCGGCAGCGCCACCGGGATCAGCACGACGATCCGCTCGTCGTGCCGCTCGTGGAGTTTGTCGATGAAGGCCACGATGGGCCGGGTCACCGAGGCGTACTCGGTGTGCAGGATCTTGAGCGGCACGCCAGGGTTCCACCGGGCCCACCGCCGGTCCAGTTCGCGGTCGCGCGCGCACATCGGTCTGGCAGAGTCCTCGATGACACGCCCGATCCGCCGAGTAGACGACGATCGGCGCGTTCAGATCGAGGAGGGCGCTGCGGACTTCCTCGTCGGAGTGCTCCGCGAACACATTGATCGCACCGGTTACGTGGCACCGGGCGTACGCCGGTGCGGGAAGCGCGTCGACGATGGTCGCCAGCGCCGAATTCAGTCTTCGCGCTCGACGGACCCGATCGTGTGCGTCGACACGCCGCCGTACGAGATCTCGTTGCCGTCCGGATCCGCGTAGACCAACTTGCTCATGCCCTCCTCGTAGTTCTCGATCCGGTGGGGTTCGAGGCCACGCTGGGTGAGCCCGGCGACTGTGGTGTCCAGATCCGCGGCCATGATCATCAGCATCGAGCGGCCCGCGCGATCGGGCAGGCGTTCGATGTAGACGTAGCTGTGCTCGCCGACTGCCCACACGGCCTCGATGTCGTTGGGGTAGAAGCTCGGCTCGACACCGAAGAACTGCTGGTACCAAGCCAGCGAGTGATCGAAGTCGGCGACGGGGATGCCTGCGAACAAGTCCTGTGCTATCGACGTACCGGTCATGATCGCACCTTTCGTGGGGGCGGACCTATGATGGCCCGCCTCCTGGAGGCGACCTGGCGGCTGACGCACCGTCTCGGGGCGGTCGTGATCGCGGCGAGCGGTGTGCTGGCGCCGGAGGAGGTGTGCCGTGTGCACGAGGGGCCAGCTCGCCGGGTGCACTTACCGACGGCTTCGAGCAAGATCTACTGTCAGAGAGGAACATCCACTGTCACGGGACACGAGCCCGCCGGGCCCTGTGTCGTCTGCCAATCTTGTTGAGGCACCAGGTTGGCCAGATTGAGTGGCGAGTCGACGGGGCTCCGTGCCACTCAGGCTGAGGCATCCCGGCGTCCCGTCGGGTCAGGGATGATCTGGCAGGCGTTGGCGATCTCGCCTTCTCGAACCAGCCCATCGATCGCCTCGATCATCGCGGTGATGCCCGGCCTGGGCGTGATGACGAGGTCCGTGGTGAAGAAGTAACTGCCGCCTTCGCCGGTCTGTGACCACCGGCGGAGCACGGCGTCGATCGCGTCGAGGGTCATGAGGCTTGCGTAGTAGGTCGGCCCGTCGGTGAGCGTGACGTAGAAGTCCTGGTCCTGGAGCTCTTCCAGGTCATCGGCCAGAGCAGCAGGAAAGCGCACGATGAACCGCTCGCGTTCGATGATGAGGAATGGACCGTCTTGCGTGATGTTCATGCGAGCCTCATCGGGTGTCAGGTGGTCATGACTAGGTCGGGGTTGGGCGGGCTTCGGCACTCGGCCGCGGTCTTCGAACCGTTCCGGCGGCAGTGGGACGGCGCCAGGTGCGGTAAGCGTCAGGGTCTCAAACGGCTCGAACTTCGTCCATCCACGCGCTCGCGGTGAACTTGGTGACCAGGAAGATCACGGTGGCCACCGCCGTCGTGGCCGTGCCGACACCGTTGACGTGTTGGCGGCCAGCATGAGGACCACGGTGATGGTCAGGGCATCACGTAGTACGCCCAGTTCCGGCCGACGGCGAGGGCGATGACCTGGCTCAGGACGGTCTCACCGGGGCAGGGACCGATGTGCGCGTCGGGGGAGAGCGCGGGAAGTCCCTCGATCGGAGTGATCTGCTCCTTGGCCGCCTGCCGCGCCCGCAACGGTGGCCCGACGAGGAAGCGCCACACCGCCGCCGCTGCGCCCACTGCCCGACCGCCCGCCTCAGCCCGTCGTCGGTACAACACTTGACAGCCTGGCTGCCCAGATCGGATGGATGCATGCCGCCGGGCCGTCTTGCGGGCGGGCTATACGAGCGTATAGTGAGCTGTCGGGGCGGATAGTCCGCCACACGTACGTATAGGGGGTGCGGGTCATGGCGCGCCCGGTTGGCGATCCGGCGTTCGAGGACCTGACCGCTCGGGCGCGGATCAGGGACGCCGCGATCCGGCTGTTCGCCGAGCGCGGCGTGGACGGCACGACGGTCCGCGACATCGCTGCGCAGGCCGGCGTGTCACCGGGCCTGCTCCGGCACCATTTCGGGTCCAAGGAGGCGCTGCGCGAGTCGTGCGACGCCTACGCGCTGGACCGGCTCATGAAGATCAAGGAGGAGTTCGTCCTCGACGGCAAGGTGGCCAACGCCGGCTTCCTGCCGTCCGCCCACCCGGCGATGCTGCTGCTGTACAAGTACATCACCCGGTCCCTGCTCGACGGCTCCGCCGGCACCGCGGCGCTGTTCGACGACATGGTGGCTCTGGCCGAGCAGTGGGTCGGCAAGCATGCGCCGGAGGTCACCGACGACTACCGGGCCTATGCCGCGGTGCTCGTCGGCATGCAGTCCGGGCTCCTCGCGATGCACGACCACGTGTCCCGAGCGCTCGGCGTCGACGTCCTCACCACCGAGGGCTACCTGCGCATGGCCGGCGCGATGGCCGACCTCTACTCCCACCCACTGCTCGACCCCGAGTTCGTCGCCAAGGCCCGCCGGGCGATGGAGCCGCTGCGGGCCCCCAATCCGCCTACCGCCGCCGGGACCGAACCCGCGGCCGAAGGAGCATGAGGAAATGACCGAGGCGATCCGCGCAGACGCACTGGTCAAGACGTTCGGGCGCACCCGCGCGCTCGATGGGCTCGATCTCGCTGTACAGACGGGGGAGGTGCACGGCTTCCTCGGCCCAAACGGTGCGGGGAAGTCCACCACCATCCGGGTCCTGCTCGGCCTGCTGCACGCCGACGCCGGCACCGTCCGGCTGCTCGGCGGCGACCCGTGGCGCGACATCGCGAACCTGCATCGCCGCCTCGCCTACGTGCCCGGCGACGTCACACTGTGGCCCAACCTGTCGGGCGGCGAGGTCATCGATCTGCTCGGCCGGCTCCGCGGCGGCCTGGACACCAGGCGCCGCGCCGAGCTGCTGGAGCGCTTCGACCTCGACCCGAGCAAGAAGGGCCGGACCTACTCGAAGGGCAACCGGCAGAAGGTCGCCCTCGTCGCCGCGCTCGCCTCAGACGTCGAACTGCTCATGTTCGACGAGCCCACCTCCGGCCTCGACCCGCTGATGGAGGAGGTCTTCCGTCAGGTCGTCCGCGAGGAGCAGGAGCGCGCCGGCCGCACCGTCCTGCTGTCCAGCCACATCCTCGCCGAGGTCGAGGAGCTCTGCGACCGGGTCACCATCATCCGCGACGGGCGGGCGGTCGAGACCGGCACGCTCGCCGGCATGCGGCACCTGACCCGCACCGCGATCCAGGTCGACCTCGCCGGGCCGGCGACCGGGCTGGACACGCTGCCCGGCGTGCACGACCTGCGGACCCACAACGGCACCGTGCGCTTCGACGTGGACAACACCGCCCTGGACGCGGTGCTGCGGCAGCTCACCACGGTCGGCATCCGGAGCCTGACCAGCCAGCCGCCGACCCTCGAGGAGCTGTTCCTGCGCCACTACGACCGGGCGCAGGCGGGCGGCAAGCAGCGCACGGAGGCGGCTCGGTGAACGGCCCGATGAACTCGCTGACCGGCACGCGCGCCCTGGCGCGGCTGGCGCTGCGGCTCGACCGCGTCCGGCTGACCGTGTGGGTGCTCGGGCTCGCGGTGATGCCGATGGCGACCGCGGCGAACTACTTCAAGCTGTACCCCACCGAAGCGGACCTGCGCGCGGTGAGCGCCGTGTTCACCAACCCGTCGCTCGTCGCGCTGAGCGGCCCGCTGTTCGACCTCTCGATCGGCGGGCTCACCGCGTGGAAGATCGGCGCGACCGAGTTCGTCCTGGTCGGGCTGATGAGCCTGCTGACGGTCGTGCGGCACACCCGGGCCGAGGAGGAGACCGGCCGGCTCGAGCTCATCCGCGCGACGGTGGTCGGGCGGCACGCGCCGCTCACCGCAGCCCTGCTCGTCACCGCGCTGGCGAACCTGGCCATCGCGGTACTGACGGCGCTGGGTCTGATGGCGACCGGCCTGCCGACGGTCGGCTCGGTGGCGTTCGGCCTCGCGACCGGCCTGGTCGGGATCCTGTTCGCCGCGGTCGCGGCGGCGGTCGCGCAGCTCACCGAGGGCGCCCGGACGGCAAGCGGCATCGCCAGTGCCGTCCTCGGCGGCACCTACCTGCTGCGCGCCGTCGGCGACACCGGGCCGGCCTGGCTGAGCTGGCTGTCGCCGACCGGCTGGGCCCTGCACCTTCGCCCGTACGCCGACGAACGGTGGTGGGTGGCCGCGCTGTTCATCGGGTTCGCGGTCCTCTTCACCGCGGCCGGATACGCGCTCGCGGGTCGCCGGGACGTGGGCGCCGGCCTGCTCCCGGAGCGGCCCGGGCCCGCCACGGCGTCCCCGGGCCTGCGCAGCCCGCTCGCGCTGGCCTGGCGGCTGCACCGCGGCCTGCTGCTCGGCTGGACCGTCGCCCTGGCGGTGACCGGGGCGGTCCTGGGTGGCGCCGCGGCCGGCTTCGGGGACCTGCAGTCGCCGAACCAGCAGCTCGCCGACGTCCTGAGCCGGATGGGCGGGCGCACCGACCTCACCGACGCGTTCCTCGCCGCGATCTTCGGTATCACCGGCATGGTCGCCGCGGCCTACACGGTCCAGGCGACGCTGCGGCTGCGCCAGGAGGAGAGCAGCGGCCGGGTCGAGGCGCTGCTGGCCACGGGCATCGGCCGGCTGCGCTGGGCGGCGAGCCACCTGGTGTTCGCGCTGCTGGGCACGGCGCTGCTGCTGGCCGTGGCGGGCGTCGCCGGCGGTCTCGTCTACGGCGCGCAGGTCCACGACGTCGGCGGGCAGGTCGGCCGGCTGCTCGAGGCCGCGCTGGTGCAGGTGCCGGCGGCCTGGGTGCTGGCCGGGTTCGGTACCGCCCTGATCGGCCTGGCCCCGAGGCTCAGCGCGCTGGCGTGGGGCGCGCTCATCCTGTCCGTCCTGCTTTTCGAGCTCGGCGCGCTGTTCGGGCTGAGCCAGTGGGTCCTCGACGTCACCCCGTTCGCGCACGTGCCGAAGCTGCCAGGCTCCGCCTTCACCGTGACGCCGATGCTGTGGCTCACCCTGATCGCCGTCGCCCTGGGCGCGGCCGGCCTCGCGGGGCTGCGCCGCAGGGACATGCCGGTAGCGTGACGACGCCTTGAGCGAGGGCCGCGCGGGCTCGATCCGCGCGACCCTGCCTCGGTTCTGGGAGCGGGGCGACGGTGCGGCGGCGTCATGAGACGCACCAGTCGGCACGCGTGCCCGCGGTCGTGGATGACCCGTGGGACAGTTCGGCCGGCGGCTCGAGGGGCAGTTCCGCCCGCAGCGTGGTACCCCGGCCGGGCGGGCTGCTGACGGTGATGGACCCTTTGAGGGCCTCGACCCGGTCGGTCAGCCCGAGCAGGCCGGCGCCGCGGGCCGGGTCGGCGCCGCCCACGCCGTCGTCGTGCACCGCGACCTGCAGCCTGCCGTCATGGACCGTCAGTTCGAGGCGGGCGTACGAGGCGCGTGCGTGCCTGGCCGTGTTCGTCAGCGCTTCCGCGGCGATGTGGTAGGCCGCCATCTCGATCGGCTCGGGGAGCCGGTCGTCGACGTGCGCGTCGAGCTCGACCGGGACGGCCGAGCGCCGGGCCAGCGCCTTGAGCGCGGGTCCCAGGCCGCGGTCGGACAGCATCGTGGGGTGGATGCCGCGTGAGATCTCCCGAAGGTCGTCCAGCACCCCGTTCAGCCCGTCGGGCAGCGCGGACAGGGACCGGCGCAGCTCCCGCATCTCGGGCGGGACGCTCGACACCGCGCCGCCCGCCTGGATGGTGATCGCGATGAGCTGCTGGATGCCGTGGTGCAGATCGCGTTCGATCTGGCGGCGAGCCTGGTCGGCGGCGACCACCACGCGGAGGCGGGAAGCCGCCAGATCGCGGCGCGCCCGGGTGTTGGCGATGGCGGCGGCGATCAGGTCGGCGAACTCCGCGAGCCGTGCTTCGGCGTCCGGGGCCAGCGACCGCCCGTCCGTCACGGTGGCGTTCACGGCTCCCCAGAGGCGCCCCTCGACGAGGATCGGAGCGCCGACCGCCCCGCGGATGTGATGCCGGCGCAGGCAGGCGGCGATCGCGCCGAGGGCGTCGGCGTAGCTGTCCATCCGGGCCGGCCGGCCGGTCCTCAGGACCGTCGCCGTGACGCTGTGGCCGTCCAGGGGCAGCCGCGTGCCGATCGGTATGCCGATGCCGTCGGACCGCCATGCGCCGACGAACGTAGCGGTGCCGTCCGTCTCGTAGCGGACCGCGTGCGCGCCGTCGCTGCCGATGAGCCGCCGGAGATCCGCGGCGGCGGCGTCCAGGACCGCGGCCGGTGCGGCACCGCGTGCCACACGGGTCGCGATGCGCCGCACCGCGGCCTGTTTCCTGGCGGTGCGCAGAAGTGTCCGCACGCGTCGCTGCACGGCGTCACCCATCATGTTGAACGAGCGCGCGAGGTCACCGACCTCACCCGCACCGGTCTCGGGCACCCGCTTGTCCAGATCGCCCCGCGCGAGGTGGCCGGCCATGGCGGCGGCCCGGCGAATCGGCCGGACGATGACCTGGGCCGTGTACCCGACGACGACGCTGCCGAGCAGGAACGCGCTTGCCATGCCACCGACGACCGCCGCGACCGCCAGCCTGACGGTCGCCTGCGCACGCTGGTCGCGATCGGCCGCGAACCGAGCCTCGGTGCTCGCGAGGCGGTCGAGCTCGGCCTCCAGCTCGACGATTCTGCGCTCGTCCTGCTGCAGCGTCGCGATGCTGTGTGCGGCGGGATCGCCGCGCTGGGCCGCCTGCAGCATCGGCGTGGCGTGGTCGCGGATGTACGAGTGGCCGTCCCGCGTGATCTCCTGAGCCTGACGAGCCTGGTCCGGCGTATGGGCCAGCCGCTGCAACCTGGCATACGTGTGGTCCAGCTCGGCCTCCTTCCGGTGCCATCTTCCGAGCAATACCGGATCCCTGGTGACGATGAAACCCCGCGCGGTCCGGTCAAGGTCGAGGATCTGCTGTTCAGCTTCCGCCTCGGCGGCAAGAATCTCTACGGAACGTGCCGACGTCCGGTCCGTTTCGCGATGCTGAAGAATCGCGACGAGCAAAGTGCTGAACGCGGCACCGAAAACGAATATGAGTACTACGCAGCTGATGATGAAGCGCGGAATCAGCCCGCCACGCACGGCAGCCTCCGATCGTGATTTGCGGTTCGATCGCCGCTATCAGGGCCGGCGAGTGGCCCGCAGGGCCTTTGAGCCGGAAAGAACGCAAAGCCGAGATCGCGGGCGAATGGGGCAACCGGGCGCAATCAGCGCAGTCGGTGACCGGATCCACAACCCGTCGGGCGGGGGCGCCGGTCGCACCATAACGACAGTGAACCGAAACGCATTCAGGCCATTTTAATCTGCTTTCCAGTGCCGCGGCGCGCTTCTTGCGTATCGCGTCTCGGGCGAATCAACGAAATGCCGGGGTGAGATGACGCATGGGCCCAGGAATCGAACACGCCGTACGGCGGATGGCCCGGAGCCGTCCGGCCGGGGAGCCTGGCCGTCCGTCCCGCCCGGGTGGGGCGTTCGCCGCTGACCGGTGCCGGCGACCGGGGGCACGGTGGAGGGTGACCGATCGTCGACCGGGCCCGCCCGAGCCGCCTTGCCCGCCCGGCCCGGTGAGCCGTGCAGGCTGTGCCAGCTCGGCGCGACGGCCCACCGGACTGCGCCGATTCCGAGTTGCGTGCCGGGGTCGCGTGCCGGCGGTGAGCGGGTATGCGGCAGTCTCCTATCCCTCGTTGCGAAGATATCTTCGTTACCGATATATTGCGGCCATGACCGTCCCCATGCGTGAACCGACCTTTCTCATCCTCACCGCGCTGGCCCGGGCGCCGATGCACGGCTATGGGCTGATCACCGAGGTCGCCGAGCTGTCCGGCGGACGCCTCGAGCTGCGGCCCGGCACGCTGTACGGCGCCCTCGACCGGCTCGCCGACGACGGCCTGGTGGCCCTCGACAGGGAGGAGGTCGTCGACGGGCGGGCCCGCAAGTACTACCGCCTCACCGACCGGGGCGACGCGGCCCTGCGGGCCGAGACCGAACGCCTGCGCCGCAACGTCGAGGCCGCGAGCGCCCGCCTCGCCGCCCGCACGTCGCTGCGCCCGGTCACCGGCGTGGCCCGCACCGGCCTGACCGCGCTGGGTGGTGCCGCATGACGGGCACGCTGGGCGACCGCTACCGGGCGCTGCTGCGTTGGTACCCGGCCGCCTACCGCGCCGAGCGCGGCGAGGAGATCATCGACACCTACCTCGACCTGGCCCGGCCCGGGCAGCGCTGGCCCCGCCCGGCCGACGTCGCCGACCTGGCCCGCGGAGGCATGCGCCAGCACCTGCGGGCGAGGAACGCGCTCGGTCTCGCCGACGCCCTGCCGTTCGCCGCCTCGCTGGCCCTCGCGGCCGCCGCGGCCCTTGCCGGGTTGTGGCTGGTCCGCGCCGAGCTGGTCAACCTCCCGGACGGGGCCGGCTGGCACTCGGTCGGCCGGTTCGTGGGCCTCGGCGCGGTGGCGTGGATCGTCTGGCTGCTCACGCCCGTGGCGGCCTTCACCGGGCACGGCCGTCCCGCGGTCGCGCTCGCCCTGCTCGTCACCGCCGCGATGATCCCGGCCGCCGCGCTGAGCTCATACGCCCGTCCGCCGATGTTCGTCCTTGTCCCGCAGTTGGCGCTCGGACTCGTCGCCCTCGCCGTGCCGGCCCGGCGCTGGTCGCCCGCGGCCGCGGCCGGCTTCGTGGTCGCCGCCGCGATCGCGGGGCTCGCGGCGCTGATCCTACCGGCCGACCACTACTTCTACTACGACTACTATGCGCTGCTCAGCGCGATGCCCTACGCCGCACTCGTGCTGACGCTGGCGATCGGCATGGCCGGTGTCTACTTCACCGGCCGGCGGGACCCGCGTGCCTGGTGGCCGGCGTTGGTGCTGCTCGGCCCGACGCTCCTGCTCGGCCTGACCCTGCCGGGTGGCTCGCATCAGCAGTACCCGGACTGGTCCTTGGCGGTCGGCTGGGCCGCCGCGGCGGCGCTGATCGCGGTCGCCGCGGTACCGGCGGCGTTGTGGCTGCGGGCGCGACGGACACCCGGGGCGCACGAACGCTGCCCCACCTGCGGCCGGTGACCTGACGCGCCATTCCAACGGGGCGGCCGGGCCGGTATGTTCGGAGCGGCACGTGGAGGTGGATCATGAGGACGGTGACCCGTCGACTCGCGCTCCGGCGGGCGGATCTCGACGGTGCCGGCTGCGCCGCCCCGCAGGAGTGCGTCGAGGTCCTTCGCGACCGGCCCTTCGTCACCGTCGTGCTCGAGCACCGCGTCCGGGGAGTCACGCCGGCCAGGCAGGTCTTCGAGACCTCGCTGCACCAGGACGGTGAGCTGCGCCAGGACGGCGAGTGGCGGTTCAGCGGCATCGACTGGCCGGCGGATCTGCGACCCGGTGCGCTGGTCAGCGTCTCCTGGCAAGCCGCCCGGGACGAGGTCGTCATGCGCACCGTCGCGCTGGACGAACCGATGCGGATCGACGGCGTCGACTACTTCCACGAGTACGACCCGAGGGTCGTCACCCACGAGTATGCCCCGGGCACGTCCAACCGGGGCAAGGTGCTGCACGCGGTGCGCCGCCTGGGCCGCGTCTTCGACGACGGCAGCGCCGTGTTCGCCGAGTCGGACCTGGCGGCGCGCTGCGGGCTCGGCCGGGGCGCCCGCGGGTCGTTCCTGCTCCGCAACGCCGTCGAACAGCTGATCCGCGAGGGCTACGTCACCCGCGTGCCCGGCAGCGTCGACTCGGCGGGGCATCCCTCCTATCCCGCCGTCGACGGCCAGGAGGCCGCCGAGATGCTGTTCTACGCGCCGCTGATCGAGCCGGCCCCGCGCCCCGGCGACGCCGAGTCCGAGGAGGCCGACCGGCGCGACCACTGGGTCAACGGCTTCGTCCGCAAGCTTCCGCCCGGCGCCCAGCCGTCGCGGAAGCAGCTCGCGCTGCACCAGCGGGCCGTCGAGAACGAGCAGATCACCGACGGCCCGCTGGCCCCCGGCTACACCTTCGTGCAGAAGCACCACCGCAACGGGTGAGCGCGGCTCACGACCCGATCCGGTGCCGATCCGCGCCGGCCCGGGCCCACGGCAGCAGGTGGTCACGCAGCAGCGGCGCCAGCGGCAGGTCTCCCGGCTCGGTCAGCTCGACCCAGCGTGCCTCCTCGATCTCGGCCAGCGGCTCGACCGGGCCGCCGAGCGGCGCGGTGAAGACGTCGGCGTCGACGGTGAAGCCCGCCTCGTTGGCCGCCGGTGCCGTGAACCGGCCGACGTGTCCGAGCTGGTCGGTCCGGACCCGCAGCCCCAGCTCCTCGGCCAGCTCCCGGACCAGCGCGTCGGCGGCCGTCTCACCCGGTTCGAGCTTGCCGCCGGGCTGCATGAATACGCTTGTCCCGCGCTTGCGGACCAGCAGCCACCGCCCCCCGGCATCGCGGATCACGGCGGCGACGATGCGAATCGTGGGCATCGGATCAGGCTATTGGGCGTGCTCGCCCTGTGGGCGCTGGGCGGCCTCGTCGCCGGCTGGCTGCTGCTGGTGAGCCGGGACGCGTGAGGGTGGTGCCGCCCGCGGCCCCGTGACGGATGCTGGACGGCGGTGAACGTCGTCGGTGTGAAGCGGCTCTACGAGGACCCGCCGGGCCTCGTGCCGGTCGCGTACCTGCCCGTCGGCGACCTCGCCGAGGCGCTCCGGGACGCGGACGGCTGGCGGGGCAGGGCGAACGTGTGCCTGTCGTTCCTGGCCCGGGTGCGGCTCGCCCCGCTGTACGTGCTGACCGTCATGGTCATCGGTCTCGTCCTCGACCACGCGGTCAGCCCGCGGACCAGGCTCCGGGTGGTGCTCGCCAACTCCAGCAACGTGGACAACCTGCGCCAGCACCGGGTCTGGACCCTGGTCACCAGCGCCTTCGTGCTCGACGGGCGGGTGCTCGTGTTCGTGATGGTCCAGCTGTTGCTGCTGCTGGCCGTGGCAGAGGTGATGTGGGGGTGGCGCCGCCTGCTCGAGGTGTTCTTCGTGTCCAACGCGGTGGCCAGCTGCCTGGTGTACGGCCTGTTGCTGGCGGGCGTCCGCGCGAACCGGATCGGCACCGAGATCACCATGGCCGGCGACGTCGGCACGAGCTACGGCACGCACGCCGTCGCGGGCGCGCTCGCGTTCACCCTGCCCGTGCGTGCGCGGCGCCTCCTGGTGCCGCTGGCGCTCGGCGTCGCCGTCGTGCCGCTGCTGTCCGACGCCACCTTCACGGACGTCGGGCACCTGCTCGCCACGCTCCTGGGCTTCCTCGCCGGCTGGCAGATGCGCCGCCGCCCGCTGGCCGGGCGGGTGCGCCGGCCGGCCCCGCTGCGGACCGGCCGGACGACGGCCTACGCGTTCGCGGACGTGGCGCAGGCCCGGGCGGCGCTCACGACGGCGCTGCGGCTGCAGGAGCGGCTCCGGTTGCGCCTCGACGACGCCGTTGTCGCCTGGTCGGACGGGGCGCGCCGCACGCACCTGCGGGAGACCCGGGAGATGAGCGCGATCGACGGCGCCTGTGCGGGCGGTTGCTGGGGCGTGGTGCTGGGCACCTTCGCGGGCCTGCCACTGATCGGCCTGGTCGTCGGATCCGTCGTCGCCGCGGCGGTGGCGCATTGGCACGACGCCGGCCTTCGCGACTCCACGGTGGACGCGACCGTGCGCGCGCTGCCCGCCGGCCGGGGCGTGCTCCTGTTGCTGGGCGAGGCGGCCGACCGGCCGGCGCTGGCCGGTGCGCTCGCCGGCATCGGCGGAACACCCGTGCCCGGGATCGCCGAGGGCGCGGGTGTTCCGGACTCGAGGTAGGCAGGGACAGGACCGGCGGCGGGCCGTCACCCGCCGGTCGTCGCGTAGTCGATCGCGTCGAGCATCGCGCCGAGCACGTCGCACTTGAAGCGCAGTGCGGCGAGGGCCGCCTGCTGCTGCTCCGCGCTCTGGCAGTGGGTGAGCACGAGGCCGAGCGTGTCGGCGCTCTCGCCGCGGGCCACCGCGATCCTGGTCTCGAAGTACGTGAGGCCGTCCGGCTTGATCCAGTCGTAGTGCCGCCGCCACGCGTCGAGGCGCCGGCTCATCAGCTCCGGCGAGAACAGCTCGGTCAGCGCCGCCGCGAGCCCCTCCGTCCACGGCCGGGTCTGGCAGAAGTGCAGGTACCCGTCCACGGCGAAGCGCACGCCGCGCAGCACGTGCCGCTCGTCGAGGACCTCCTCCCGGGACAGGCCGACCGCGTCGGCGAGGACGAGCCACTCGGCCAGCCCGCCCTCCTCCTCGTGCGCGCCGTCGTAGAACCTCACCCGCGGCAGCCACATCCGCCGCACCTCGGGCAGCGGGCACCGCGAGATGATCGCGGCGTTCTTCTGCGCCAGGCAGCGCTGGTAGTACCAGCGGTTGGCCACCCATGACCGGATCTCGTCCGGTCCGCAGCCGCCCTCGTGCAGCCGTACGTGGAACGGGTGCCGGTCCCAGTAGTACTTCGCGAGCCCGCGCAGCGCGCCGGCGAACGCGTCCTGGCTCAGCGCGGCCGGCGGTGCCACGGGTCTGCCGTGCCGGAGTAGGCGGAGATCTCGGGCCGGGTCTCCAGGCATTCCACCCGCGGCGCCTGCCACTGCCGGCGGTCCGCGACGGAGGTCGACGGCTTCTGGTCGGTGCTGGTCAATGTTCGCTCCGATTCTGGGTGTCGTCTTCGTGCCTGCGAGCGCGCTACCCGGCCGCGCCATCCCGAAACGCGCGGCGATGAGCTGCGCGCCGCGCTCAGGCCGGTCGTAGGGTTGGTCAGATGACCATGACGAACAGGGCGATCGTGCACACGGAGTTCGGCGACGCGTCGGTGCTGCGTGAGATCGAGCGGGAGATCGTCGCACCGGGCCCGGGCGAGGTCCGGGTGCGGGTGGTGGTGTCCGGGGTCAATCCGACCGACTGGAAGCAGCGCACCGGGGCCACTGCCACGTCCGAGGTCCCCGCCGAGGGGGCCGTGCCCAACCAGGACGGGTCAGGGGTGGTCGACGCGGTCGGCGACGGGGTGACCGGGCTCGCGGCCGGGGACCGGGTGTGGCTCTTCCTGGCCGCGTATCAGCGGCCCGGCAGCGGTACGGCGCAGCAGTACACGGTGGTCCCGGCCGATCGGGTGGTGCCGCTGCCCGGCGGGGCCGGGTTCGAGGCGGGGGCGAGCGTCGGTGTGCCCGCGATGACGGCGCACCGGGCGCTCACCGTTCACGACGGCGCGCCGGCGCGGCTGGGACCGGGCGCGCTCGACGGCGTCAACGTGCTCGTCGCCGGTGGGGCCGGGGCCGTGGGCAACGCCGCGATCCAGCTCGCCACGTGGGCCGGAGCGTCGGTGGTGGCGACGGTCAGCTCGCCGGAGAAGGCCGCGCTGGCCCGCGCCGCGGGGGCCGGGCGGGTCGTGAACTACACCGAGCCCGGCGCGGCGGCCCGGATCCGCGACGCGTTCCCCGACGGGGCCGACGTGGTCGTCGAGGTCGCCGCCGCGCACAACGCCGAGCTGAATCTGTCGGTACTGCGGCCGGGCGGCACGATCGCCGTCTACGCCAACGACGGCCGCGGCGGGCCGCTCGCCGTCGATGTGCGCCGGCACATGGTGCTCAACGTCCGCTACCAGTTCGTCCTGCTGTACACGGTGAGCCGGGCGGCCCTCGCCCACGGCGCCGCGGCCGTCAACGCGGCCCTGGCCGGCGGCGGCCTGCGCTTCGGCGCTGACGCGGGCGTGCCGTTGCACGTGTTCCCGCTGGCGGAGACGGCCGCCGCCCACGCCGCCGTCGAGGCCGGCACGGTCGGCAAGGTGCTGATCCGGGTCGACCAGTCCGCCGCCGGCTGACCCTATGACGGGTCCGTGTGCCCGACAGGGCCGGGACCTTCGGCGCTGGGCGGCGCCGCCCGCACCGGCGAGCCTTGCGGGTAAGGGGGCGACAGGGATGCCGGTCTGTGTCAGCGCGCCGCGGCGCGACGAGCGACGGTCGTGGCCGCGGCGCCTGTGGGCGGCCCGGGAGGCCGGCCTGTTCGGCGCGGCGACCGTCCTACTCCTCGCCGGTGTCGCGGCCGCCGCCGCGGGCGCCGGGGAGTGGGCGCCGGCGCTGTGGGTCGCGGCGACCGGGCTGGGGCTGGTGTACTCGACGGTCACCATCGCCGTCGCGCTGCGCCACCGCCGGCCGTCGGTGGACGTCATCGCCTGGCTGGCGCTGGTCGGCGCGCTGCTGGTGGGCGAGCCGCTGGCCGGTGCGGTGATCGCGGTGATGCTGTTCACCGGCGGGATGCTGGAGACGCGCGCGTCGGCCCGGGCCCGCCGGGAGCTCAGCCGCCTGGCCGCGGGTGCGCCGCGAACCGCGCGCCGGGCCGGTCCGGACGGGGTGGCGGTGGTACCGGTGGACCAGGTGGCGGCCGGCGACCGGCTCGTGGTCGGGTCCGGCGAGATCGTGCCCGTCGACGGGCGGCTGCTCGACGGCGGCGTGTTCGACGAGTCGGCGCTGTCCGGCGAGGCGGTGCCGGTCGAGCGCCGGGCGGGGGAGGACGTCCGCAGCGGTGTCGTCAACGCCGGGTCGGCGACGTGGATGCTGGCCACCGAGACCGCCGCCAGGTCCACCTACGCGGGCGTGGTGCGCCTCGTCGAGCAGGCCCAGGCGGCCAGCGCGCCGTTCGTCCGCATCGCTGACCGGTTCGCGCTCGCGTTCGTCCCGTTCACCCTGCTCGCCGCCGCTCTGGCCTGGGCGTTGTCCGGGCAGCCGGTCCGGGCCGTGGCCGTGCTCGTCGTGGCGACCCCCTGCCCGCTGCTGCTCGCGGCCCCGATCGCGATCATGTCGGGGCTGTCCCGCGCGGCCCGGCACGGCGTGATCCTCAAGGGTGGCGCCGCGCTGGAGCGGCTGGCGGCCGGGCGGGTCGTGCTCTTCGACAAGACCGGCACCCTGACCCGCGGCCGGCCGGTGCTGACCAACGTGGTCACCGCACCCGGCGTATCGGCCGGCGACGTCCTGCGGCTGGCGGCCTCGCTCGACCAGGCGTCCGCCCACGTCGTCGCGGCGACCGTCGTCACCGCCGCCCGGGACCGGGGGCTCGGGCTCGCGCCGGCGTCGGAGGTGCGCGAGCGGCACGGTTACGGCATCGAGGGCGTCGTGGACGGCCGGAAGGTACGGCTGGGCAAGGCGGGCTGGGTCGTCGACGGCCCGGTCCCGGGCTGGGTCCGCCGGGCCCGCCGCCGGGCCGCGCTGGACGGTTCGCTGACGGTGTTCGTCTCGGTGGACGCGAGCCCGGCCGGGGTACTGCTGCTGACCGACCCGCTGCGGCCGGACGCGCCCCGGATGATGCGCGCGCTGCGCCACGCCGGCATCGCGCGCACGGTGCTGGTCACGGGCGACCGCGCCGACATCGCCGAGACCGTCGGGCGCATCGTCGGCGTCGACGCCGTCTACGCCGACCGCGATCCGGCCGACAAGCTCGCCGTCGTCCGCGACGAGCAGGAGCACGCGCCGACGATCATGGTCGGCGACGGGGTCAACGACGCGCCCGCCCTCGCCGCCGCCGGCGTCGGGGTGGCCCTCGCGGCGCGTGGCGTCACCGCCTCGGCCGAGGCCGCCGACGTGGTCCTCACCGGCGACCGCGTCGACGGTCTCGCCGACGCGATCCTCATCGCGCGGCGCAGCCACCGCATCGCCCGCCGCGCCGCCGGTGCCGGCATGGCGCTGTCACTCGCGGCGATGGTCCCGGCCGCGGCCGGGCTGCTGTCGCCGACCGCCGGCGCGATCCTGCAGGAGGTGATCGACATCGCCGCGATATCCCTCGCCCTGACGGTGCTGCTGCCGGGCCGCACCCACACCGTCACCCTCAGCGCCGCCGACCTCGCCACCGCCCAGCGGCTGTACGCCCAGCACGCCGCCGTCCGGCCGCTGGTCGAGCAGGTCCGCGCGGTCGCCGACGGCCTGTCGGTGCTCGAGCCGGACCTCGCCCCGGTGCGCGAGCTGCTGGACCGGCTGGAGACCGACCTGCTCGAGCACGAGCGGGCCGAGGAGGCGCAGTTGCTGCCGATCGTCGCCCGGGCCCTCGGCGGCCCCGACCCGATCGGGGCGCTCAGCCGCACCCACGCCGAGATCGAGCACCAGGTGCGCCGGCTGCGCCGCGCCGTGCGGGACATCGGCGACCCGGCCGAGCCCGAGGAGGTGACCGACCTGCGCGGCGGCCTCTACGGTCTGTACGCCATCCTGCACCTGCACAACGCCCAGGAGGAGGAGAACGCCTTCAGCCTCATGCCGGCGGCCGCGTCGCCGCCGGCGCGCGACGATGCTCCGCGGCGCTCAGCGCGCCGGGGGCGTGATCGCGACGACCAGGGCCGAGCGCGGTGAGCGCTTGCCGAGCATGTTCTGGGCGTACACGGCGTAGGTGTACTCCGTCGAGCCCCGCAGCCGCTCGAGGGTCACGCCGGGGTGGTTGGTCGTCGCGACCCGCGTCTCTGCCGCGCCGTTGACGGCCACCACCTGGTACGTCGTGCCGCCGATCCGGCTCGGGCGGGGCTGCCAGGCCAGCCGGACGCTGTTCGAGGTCACGTCCGTCACGGTCAGCCCCCGCGGGGCGCCGTCGCTGCGGTCGGCGACGGCATCGGCCGTACCGTTGCGGAACACCGTCGCCTCCCGCGTGTCCGTGCGAAGACCGTTTGGGCCGTTGATGAACCGCTGCCCCCAGGCCGTGCGGCTGTTGCCGTCGAAGTTGTTCACCAGGTCCAGATAGCTGTACTGCTTGTCGTTGCCGCTCCAGGACCAGCCGAGGAAGCCCAGGTGCTGCGCCTGCGCGTAGGCCATGATGGCGTCCTCGTCCGGCTTGCCCCACTCGTGCTGGCTGGAGAACTCGCCGATGACGATCGGCAGGCGGCGCTTGGTGTACGAGGTCAGATAGCTGTTGACCTTCGCGGCGGTGTTGAACATGCCGTACATGTGGATGTCGAACACGGTATTGCCGGTGGGGTCGGCGGCGACGATCCGCTCGGCGCTGTCGCGCATGACGAACGACTCGTCCTGGCCCCAGCCGGGACCGTCGACCAGCAGCGTGTGCTTGAAGCCGGCGGCGCGCAGCCGGCGGATCGCGTCGGCGGTCTGCTGCGCCCAGGGCCACGTGGTGCCGTTGGCGAACGGTTCGTCGGCGATGTTGACCAGGACGTAGTCCTCGTGGCCGACCATCCGGTCGCGCAGGCTGAGCCAGAACCGCACCGCCTCCGCCATCGGCGCCGCCTTCTTGTCCTGGCCGAAGCCGGCGGTGTCGTGGGCGTCGAAGATGCAGATCAGCCGGTTCTTCTGGCACAGGTCGATGACGGTCGACACCTCCGGGCCCGTGGCCCGCCGCCACTGGTGGCCGATGCCGAGGGTGACCCGTACCGCGTTGGCGCCGGTCGCTTTGATGGCCGCGAACGCGTCGTTCTTGTTCGGGTACCACATGAAGTCGTGGTTGATGCCGCGCAGCACGAGGTCGCTGCCGTCGGCCTCGACGAGCCGGCCGTCGCGCACGCGGATGCCGATGTGCGGCTCGGCGGCGTGCGCACGGGCCGGCGTCGAGAGCACGCCGAGGCCGGCCAGGAGCGTGGCGACCACCAGCAGCGCCTTGGGCCGGCCCGGACGGGGCCTGAGTGAGGCCTGGGCATCGGTTCTCACGGCCCCTCCGGCTACCCGGGGCCGGCCGCCCCTACCCGCACCGCCGGGTGAACCGGCACCTCGGTGTCCAGCTCCGCCGAACTCGCCGGGCTCAGCCGACGGGTACCGTGCGGGCGGCGGTCATGAACGCCTCCAGCTCGCGGGCGACGTCCGGCCCGGTCGGCTGGTAGATGATCTCGGTGATGCCCTGCTCGGCGTATCCGGCGAGGCGGTCGGCCAGTTGTGCGGCCGATCCGGTCACCGTCGTGGCCGGGATCGCGGCCCAGCTGCCGGCTGCCCAGGCGGCCTGGTCGGCGGCGTTGAGGGCGACCAGATGGTGGTCGTGGACCGCCAGGTGCCGCTCTCGTCCGGGAGTCCGGTTGACCACGTCCAGCCATGCCTGCCCGCCGGGCAGCGCGGTCACATCGCCGCCGAACTCGTAGGCGGCGTGGTAGGCCAGCGCGTTGCCCGGTCCGGCGGCGGCGCGGACCCGGGGTGAGTCCAGGGCCTCGCCCTCGGCCAGCACGGTGCCGTGCACGCCGAGCGCCGCCCAGCCGAACTCCTTGGCGAAGGCGGTCTGCTCGTTGATGGTGAACAGCCCGTCGGCCAGTTCCTTGGCGACGGCGAGACCCTTGGGGCCCAGCGCCGAGATCAGCACGGGCACGTCGATCGGGCGGGCCGGGGCGTGGCCGGCCGGGTGCAGCATGCGCATGCGGCCGCCGTCCCAGTCGACGGTCTCGCCGCGCAGCAGGGCGCGGAAGACGCGGACGTACCCGCCGAGATAGGCCCAGGTGCTGGGCCTGGCACCCATGGCGCGGGCGCCGGTGAACCCGGTGCCGAAGGCGACGGCGACCCGCCCCGGCGCGAGGGCGGCCAGGGTGGCGGTGCCCGTTGCGTTGACCATCGGGTGGCGGAGGTTGGGCACCAGCACGCCCGGCCCCAGCCCGATGCGGTGGGTGCGTTTCGCGGCCAGCGCCAGCATCATCCACACGTCCGGGCTCTGCTGCGGGGTGTCGAACAGCCAGGCTCGCTCGTAGCCCAGCAGCTCGGCGACGGCGACGTGCTCCGGCGCGTCGAGGGAGGTCGGGAACTGGCTGGAAATCCTCATGACCATCTCCGGGTGCTGCGCTGCTCCTTGCGGGTCGTGCGCCTGATACCCCACGCACCCGCCGCCACGCCACCGGCTACGAGCGTGGTTCCGGCGTGGCCGCGTCGAGCCGCATCCCGGCCCGGTCGCCGGCTCGCGGTCCCGATGTGGCCAGGACGACGGCTCTGGCGAGCGCGGCCCGGTATCCGTCGACCATCCGACGCACCGAGAACCGCTCGCGGACGTGCCGCCGGCAGCCCTCCGGCGTCAACCGGTCGAGCGCCCGGACGGCGCGGCACATCTCGTCGGTGGAGTCGACGATGTACCCGCTGACGCCGTGCGCGACGATCTCGGGTACCGCGCCGCGGCCGAAGCCGATCACCGGAACGCCGTGGGCCATCGCCTCGATCATCACGAGCCCGAACGGCTCCTGCCAGCGGATCGGCATGAGCAGGGCGGAGGCGCCGGCGAGGTGATCGGCCAGCCGGTTGTGCGGGACGTGGCCCCGATATCGGATGCGGGCACCGAGGTGGGGCCGGATCCTCCCGTCGAAGAACCGCCGATGCTCGTCCCGGACCGGGCCGAGCAGGTCCAACTGGGCCCCGGTCCGGGTCGCGACCTCGACGGCGATGTCGGGACCCTTCTCCGGGATGAGCCGGCCGAGGTACACCAGCCGGGCCGGGCCGTCGCCGCGGGTCGTCGGGGCGGGGCCGGCGGGGCAGTCGATGCCGGGGTGGACGTAGAAGTCCAGCTCGTGTCCCCGTTCGGCCAAGACGCGGGTCAGCTGGGCCGCCAGCTGCATGGGCGAGTAGATGATGTCGGCCGGGGCGGGCGTGCGGACGCACCCCTTGACCATCATGGCGATCCGCATGCATCTCCTCCTCGGCCCGGCCAGCCCGTCATCGACCATTATCATCGGCGCCGAGGGGATTTGGGCGTTACGTCGCTGACATCACCGATCGCACGATGATTTCCCGGTACTTCACCCGGCGTTCGCCTGGCGCTCCTAGATTTTCCGGCGTAGGCCGAATGTCGAAGGAGTCCAGAAATGTCCGCCCTGCTCTCCGCCATCGCGGTCGAGGTGGTCAGCGCCCTGCTGATCTCGCTCGTCGTCGCCGCGGTCCGTCGCCTGTTCAGCGG